>DATARE010000206.1:0-8030 GCA_036264295.1 Micropepsaceae bacterium
GATCGCGGCGAGCCGATCTGGATGCCGCGCGGGGATTGGCAATCATATTGGTTGTATTGGGCCATTTGATTGCGCGCGCCCATGATGCACCGCCGGGATATGAGGGCTATCTCCTGGCGAAATCCGTCATCTATGATTTCCATATGCCGCTATTTCTTTATCTCAGCGGCCTGACGTTCTTCCTGTCCAGCCAGCTCAATCCGCCCCACGGCTACGCCCATTATGTGCGCTCGCGCAGTGAGCGGCTGCTCATACCGTTTGTGCTATTCGGTGTCGTGATCACGGTGGGAAAAATGTTGGCCCAGTATGTGATCTTCGTCGATCAGCCACCCAAATCCTTGGTGCAGGGGGTGACGGCAATTTTTGTCGGTTCCAGCGACAGCCCGGTGTTTTCGATTTGGTATATGTGGGTGCTCTTCGTCTATTCGGTGGCGACGCCCATTTTGTGGCGGATGATGAACGGCTATTTGTTCGCCATCATCCCCGTTCTTCTTATCGCACCGGTTTTCATCACCGCACCGCAGATTCTGTATTTGGATGTCGTCATTAGGTTTGCGGGATTTTTTCTACTCGGTGGGCTTTCTGCCCGAATGTTTCCGCAAATCTTCCGTCTTAGTCCTCTTTACATCCCGATCTCGCTGCTTGGGTTCGCTGCCTCTCTCGCCATCGTGCACAATGCCCCGCCAGAATTGCGGATCGTCATCTGCGGCTTGGCGTCAATTCCTGCCATTCATGCCGTTCTTTCCCTGCGTGAATGGCATCAAACTGACATCTTGGCGTGGTTGGGGCGGAACTCTTTCGTCATATACCTTCTGAACACGGTGTTTATTGGCCTCACGAAGGGCATTGTTCTTCGAGTTGCTCCTGTTCTGATCCCGTTTGTTCCGCTGACCCTTGGCTTGCTTTTCGCCGCCGGATTGCTCGGGCCAATTTATTTGCGCGAGCTGGGATTCAAATTCTGGCGGCCTCTCTATCAATTGACGCGTTGACGCGCGGTTCTGATCGCGGGGCTCACCAAATCACCGGGCGCTCACGGTGTGGGAAACCAGCTTTTGCTCGAATCCATCGATCATGCGATCGAGTGAAAACCGCCGGGCGACCATTTGCTGGGCAGATGATGACAGCTGTTGCCGCAGCTCCTCATCGTCACTAAGACGCTGGAGCATCTTCACCCATCCCGAAGTATCGCCGACATTCGCCATCAAGCCGGCAATCTCACCGGTGTCGTCATCGGCAAGCGTCTCGCGTTGCTCCGGGATATCGTTGACGAGGATAGGCAATCCTGCGTGCATCGCTTCCAATAAGGCGTTGCTTTGCCCTTCGAAAAGGGATGATTGAACGAACGCATCGGCCGCGCGAAACAAATCCGGGATAAGCCGCCGCTCCAGCGCGCCCAGAAAAAAGACCCGGCTCTCAATTCCCAACCGCAGCACCAGGTCCTGCAACTCCTGCCGCAGCTCGCCGTCGCCGGCAATCGCAAGATAAGAATTTCTCGTCTCGGCGAAAGCTTCCAGCAGGAACGGATAGTTCTTTTGTGCGGCCAGCCGGCCCGCCGCCACGAATATCATTCCCGTTTCGGGCAAACCCAATTTGCGGCGCGCCTCCAATTGTGTCGCCGTCGATGGATGCCAGACAATTCCGTTATGCACGACGCTCAGGCGCGCTTTATAGGAGACGGGGTAGGCATGAAACGACTGCTTAACAGCTGAAGACACGCACACATTCGCGGTGTAGAGCCCCAGCGTTCCGAATATTTTATCGGCGATGCGCATGATTGGGAAATACGGCCCGGCCGCGGTGCGCTGGCTTGCCACGCGCGTCTTCACGCCCGCCAACCAGCCACACAGAAGCCCCAACGTGTTCGCCAGCGGCAAAAACGTGACAATGGAATCGGGCTGTGCCTTGCGGATGGCCCGAACGAGCCGGAACGGCAAAAGGAACAGCTGTGGAAATGTCAGCTTGCCTTCGGAAAAAAGTCTGGCCGTAACCTCCGTGGTGTCGACGTCTACCTTTCGATACAGAAACCAGGTCTCCACATCGTGACCCCGCAATGTCAATTGGCGCGATAACCGCATCAGCGCTTGTTGTGCGCCCGCGCCACGGTCCAAAAACGAAATCATGCAAATAATCTTCATACGGTGCATAAACCATACAGGTTAGGCTGTGAATTCTTCCAATTCGATGGTGCGTGCTTTCCCTGCGGCACAGCGCCGGCTGTCATGAGTCGGTCGATATGCTGCCGTGGATCGGCGCGATGGAAATAGGCCTGAGGGCGAGCTTTCGGTAACGGATATCTTTCGGCGTGAGTTTCACCGGATGCACGGCCTTTTGGCGCTGGCTGCCTGCATAGAAGGCCATGATCACCACGATAGCCCAGGAGATATCGCTGTGTTTGAAGGCCACGGTCTCGGTATAATTGTTGATCAGAAAGAAAACCATCAAGCCGCCAAAAGCCGGCCAGACAGATTGATTCGGTCTACTCAGAATGAGGCGTATGAGTTGGGCCGAAGTGATCGCGAGAAATACGAGCAGCACAACCAAGCCGACGGCGCCGAGGTCCGCCCGGACATTCAAATAGCCGCTGTGCGCTTGATCCGGTCTGCCAACCCAATAGCCTATATACGCATCCAAATCCTGGCCCCCGCCATTGTTGGTGAAAAACGCCCCATACCCGGCGCCCAGAACCGGAAAACGCTCGTTCACGATCGTGGTTACCGCCCGCCATAAGGTTTCGCGGCCGGAAAATGTGTCATCTCGGCCTAACGCGGCGAGAATTTCTTCCGAACTCGCCAGCGCGACGAGACCAAGAGTTACAGCGCACGAAAAAGCGATGAACAGCCTTAGGGAAAGTGTCAGTCGCTTGTCACGCATGACTCGCAAAAGCGGGACGCCGACATAAAAGGCGACAACGATCAGCCAGCTTGTGCGCGATTGGGATGCTACCAACAGAAAGAGGAAGATGATGGTCGTCAGATAGCGATAGAACGTTTCCGTTCGATTTGCCGGCCGGAAATAATAGGCGCAAATAAGGGCTATCGTGCTGATGCGTCCCAAATCGTTCTTTTGGCCATAAACACCCCTCCAGGTTCCCGCATTCATCCCGCCTGGCGTGATTGCAAATTGCGGCATCACGACCGCATACAGAAGACTCGCAACGCCCCCAATGAGCACGATAAACATGAGACGCTTGAGGAACTGCTCCGGTGTAAGCCGCCCGGCAATGTAAACACAGAACACCCCAGTCAGCGTATAGGCGGCGGCCCTGCGGAACGTTGTCCCGGGATCGACGCTCCAAAATTCCGAAACCAGCGGCAGCAGCAACAAGGCGACGGTGAACGGATTCTGCTGCAGAAGTTTCAACGTATTGCCGGGGGATTTAAGAATGAGCAAACCGGCAATCAAATAAAGAATTATCGAAACGAGCAGGTTGAGCGGGTTCGAATCGCCATAGGTTTCAATCTTTATTCCGATAAGTTCCGACAAAAACGGATGAAGAGCATTTGAAAGAAACAGCAGCGCAACGATGCTGTACCAATATTCCCAATCATGCCTGCTGGCCGAAATATGCCGGGTCATTTTAGCTCTCCAGCAGTTCCAAATAACGAAAGACAGACGCCGGCGTGCTGAAGCATCGACCCCGCTCGACATGAGATTGCCGGGGGCCGTTCAGGGATTTCAGTATCGCGGCGGCGAGAGCTTCGGGATCGTTTGTCGGAACGAGCGTTCCAAAGCGGCCATCATCCAATATTTCTCGGGGTCCACTGGGACAATCCGTCGATACCACGGGCGCTCCGCAGGCCAAAGCTTCTATCAGGACGGTGGGTAGCCCCTCCCAACGCGAGCTCAAGACGAACAAATCCGAGCGCGCCATCAGTGCGAATGGATTTGCAACGAAACCCGGAAGCGCGACATCGTCTGTCAGGCCCAAAGTCTGGCAAAGCTTTTCCAGGGCCGCACGTTCGGTGCCTTCTCCCAAAATCACCAAGCGGCATTCAAGGCTGCTTCTGACACGCTGGAAGGCGTGCAAGAGGATATCGAACCCCTTCTGTTCGTTCAGACGGCCAATCGCCAGAATGACCGGCACTGCCGGTGACTGGAACCATGGATGCGCTGGATCGGCCGCCGCGCTCTCACGCATGCTCTCTTCATAAACCGGGTTGTAAATGACGTGAACGTTGTTGCTTTCAAGCCCGGCAAAAGCGATGAGGTCGTCGGCGACGCCCTTCGACACGGCGACAATTGCCGACGCGCGAGGATAGAGAAAGCTCACAGCGCGGTAGGTCATCCGGCTGACAAATCCTCGCGCAATGCGCACCTTCTGAGAAATCTGATTGTGCTCACAGACGATCAGATTGACTTTCAAACGGGAGAGCCAAACGGCAATGATGGCCGCCAAATTGACATGGGACAGCGACGACAACACCGCGGTCGGCCGCTCACGTCTGAGATAGCGCGCCAAGGCGAATATGGCCTGGATGACCCGCTTCTTCTTCAGGTCGAAAACGCGCGCGCCCGCGGGGATATCGGAAAGAAACTCGCCCGAACCTCGGACCAGGACAAGATCGACATTGCGCCCGCTTGCCAGCATTCCTTCGATCAGCCGCAAATTGACACGTTCCGCCCCGCCGCCCCGCAAATCGTGCAACATCACCGCAATTCTTCCGGTCCGCGGGGGGTCGGAAACTGCAACCATCATCGTCACGGCGCCACCTTTGCGGGAACCGCGCTCTGCGGTTTGGCCAGGTGCTGGCGATAGCCAAAAGACAGCCGAAACAAAGGCTCCTCACCAATCAGATGGGCAAACTCGGAATCCCAAACCATCGGACTGCACAAAGGCTTCGAACGCAACCGCGCACCGTGAGGGCATAACCAAAACGCGGACGAACCAGCAAACACTCCTGCTCCTACGGAACAATTCTCGACATGGCAGCCGCGGCGTGGTCTTGCCGGCTGAAGCGGATCATCCGGTAAATCGCGTGCGGATTGGTCGTTATGTAGCGCCAGGCCAGGCGTGATGGTTCCTGCATCGTGCGATACAGCCATTCAAGGCCCCAATTCTGCATCCACGCGGGCGCGCGAGTGACCTCCTCCGTCAGGAAGGCAAACAAGCCTCCGCACGTTTTCACCCAACCGACGCCGCGCAACCGCTCGCGGTTCCGAACGCACCACAATTCCTGCTTCGGTTTGCCCAGCGCCACCCAAAGCACGTCGGCGCCGCTTGCTACGATTTCGGCGCATAAGCGTTCGTCGCCCGCTTCTTCGATCATTCCGTCGTGCCCATTGTGGCGGCCTGCAATGCGCAATTGCGGATAAAGCCTGCGGAGCGTTTCGCAAGCCGTCTTATTCTGCGCCTCCGTACCCCCCAGCAAAAAGAATGAAAGCCCGGCTTTGGCCGCGGCTCTTGCGGCATCGTGAACGAAATCCGTTGTCGTGATGCGTTCCGGCAAAGGTCTGCGCGTCAGAAGGCGAGAGGCAATCACAACCGACATGCCATCGGCATGCACGATGTTTGCCGCAGTCATCGCCTTCGCGAATGATGTGTCTGTTCCGGCCATGGAGATTCCCTGGCCGTTGGAACAAATGACCAATTTGGGAAAACCGGTGCCGTCCTTCCGGTTCGCCAGGCAGTCCTGCACCATAAGGTCGGCCAGTTCGACACGCGTCGCGCGGATCGTCGGGAAACCTCCGATAGTCACAGTGTCCAAAGAGTGCAGCATCCCAATTCATTTCTAGACACCCCTCTCGATAATGGCGCAGGATTGTGCGCCGCACAATATCCAAATTCGTGACAAATTCTGGGGAAGCGGTGCGGGTTTAAACAGCCAGGCGTTCGACGAAATGCTGCTATCGCTTTGTCACGGATTCACCGATGAAATCGCATCAAAACACTGGAGATATTCTCCCGGCCTCGGATCCTCGGGTTCCCTGCTTGCACGCAAGCCGAACCGGCCGCATATTGCTGCAGTGCAGCACGAAACGTCACAGCGAGGCTCCGGTGATGTTGCGGCGGGAACGATCCCCCCGCTGTTGCGGAAAGTTCCCGCTTGTCACACGGCGAAAACGGGCGGCCTTGGCATTGTCGGTAGGATGGCGGCCCGGCATCTTACCGTATCGTGGTGTTCAGGCGGCGGTTTTTCAGGATGAAGAGTGGATTGCGTATTTTCGCCTGGCCCGCTTTTTCGAACAAAGCGAACAATCCGTATACAAACAATTTATACCGGGCAATGCCGGCCAACCACATTGTGCGCGATCTCTATGTATCGGCGAAGGGATTGCTTCTGGCGCTGCCCGCCCGCGCCGATATTGTGCATTTGCATTGGCTCGAAAGGCCCTTGTGGGCTCGTCATGCGTCGATGCCGCGCAAAGCGTTTTATCTTGTCAATGCGATGGTCATCGTCTGGTTGTTCAAACTGCGTGGCGCACGCATTGTCTGGACCGTGCATAACATCGAACCGCACAGCAAAGCGGGAAATGCCGATATAGATGCATGGCCGCTCAGCAGTTTGTGGCGCGTTTATCTCCGAGCCATCACGGCGGCCATCGACGGATTGGTGCTTCTGAGCGAGAGCCATCTGCCTAAGATCCGTGAAAGATTTCCGCGTCTTGCAGCGCTTCCTTACGCAGTGACGCCGCACCCGCATTACAAGGGAGCATATAAAAACGGCGCTTCGGGAGCGATCGCGCGAGGGCAGCTCGGTATCGAGCAAAACAGTTTTGTTTTTCTTTTTGTTGGAAATATCTCGCCTTACAAGGGCGTCGAAGACCTTATCCCGGCGTTCCGGGCGCTCGACGCGGCCGATGCCCGCCTCATCGTTGCGGGCAACACAGATAACGCGGCCACCGAGACCAGGCTTCGCGAGCTTGCGGGCGATGATCGCCGCATAATATTGCATCTTGGCTTCGTGCCTGATGACAGACTGCAATTTTATTTCAATGCTGCGGATGTCGTGGTTTTGCCATTCCGGGCTGTAACGAACTCGGGATCGGTCCTTATGGCGCTTTCTTTCGATCGTCCGGTTGCGGTGAGCGCTGCGCCCGTGTTCCAGGAATTGGCCGACATTGTCGGCGCGGATTGGATATACAATTGGCAAGGCGTGGTCGATGCGCAATCACTCGCCGCCACAATGCAATGGGTTCGCGCAACCAAACGCACGGACGAAGCTCCGCTGGAGTCTCTCAGCTGGAGCGCGGCGGCTGAACGAACCTTGGGGTTTTACGAAACCCTGTTGTCGGGCGCTAATGCCGGCTCTTAAGCATTCGTCTCAGTTTCGAGGCGACTCGAAATGCAAGACGCCGGTTTGCCGGAATCGGGTCTTCTCGGATGACCTGATACAGCGCTCTGCGGTCCATTTTTTCACTCCACCCGCTCGGTTCGCGGTCGAACTCGGCAAGGCGGACAAGCGTGACGCCAGATGCTTCAAGCCAATCGAACAATGCGCGCGCTTCGGACTGATTTTCTCCCACCATTTCGTCAAACAGAAGGAGCGAACCGGTTTCGAGAATAGGCGTCAGCCATTTTAGGGCGAAGATTGTCGAGCTATAGAGATCGGCATCGAGGCTGGCAAAGGCAACACGGCCAACCCGATTGCGAAGTTCGTCCGTGCAGGTTTCCTCGAAATAGCCTTTGACAAAAATGACGCCAGGAATATTGGGCATCTCGCCGGCAAAGGTCCCGACATCCGCATTTTCGAATTTTTCGCGCAACCCTTCAAACGAGTCCAAGGCGAACAGCTTTTTCTGGCCGAAAGGGTCAAAAAGCGAGCGGCGCGCGCGGCGAATTTCGCGGGCAAGGACACGCGTGGAACTTCCGGTGGCAACGCCGAATTCCACGACATTGCCGGGCACCCGCACAGCCAATTGCATGGCCATCCGCAACGTATCGTGACGGGATATGAAATTCACGCGGTTACGAAGCTGGGTCCAGTCCATTGGCTGCGGTAGCGCATAGCCGGGTGGCACGATCGAGAGGTCTGGCTTCATTGGACTTCCATTTCTCCCATCGGTTTGTTCCGCACTGTGACATCGCCGCT
>DATARE010000466.1:0-1663 GCA_036264295.1 Micropepsaceae bacterium
TCGCCTTATCCATCCCGCTCGGTGTTGATGGCTTGATGTCCGGCCGGCCCTTCAGATGCTTCAGCCGTGCGATCTCCTCGCGCTGCTCAATCACAACCCGGCTCAACCCGCCAACCCGCTCCAGCAACTCAACGACAAGAGCCCGCAATTCCTGGGCGGTCAGCGCATCGATATCGGGCGTGCGATTCATTCCCAGAATGAATCAGAACTTGGCCGCCGCGCCTAGAAAAATATCAACCCGCCGCCCGGACTTTTCGCCCCTGTTACGAAACAAGGTAACAGGGGCAAAACCCTGGGCACTCAGGCTGGAACGGCGCGGCTTCGGATGATGTCCGGCAGCATCGCGACGGTGGCGTGGTGAGGCACGGCGAGTCTCGCACCGATATAATCCCAGAAGGTGATGCCAAGCTTGGTGCAGGTTTTGGCGAGGCCGAGAAAGGCGTCGCGGCAGTCGCGTCCGGGATCGCTTCGGGTGCCGCCGCTGATCTTTCGTTTTGTCACGTGGCAGCGGATGTCGCGTTCCGAGCCGTTGGTGTGGAGCGGAATGTCCGGCCGGTCGAGCACGACCAGAAGTTCGGGTTTGTTGGCGAGCAGGCGTTTCAATAGGCGATCGAGCATGACGAACCCGGTTCGCCGCTTGAAAATCCTGTCGAAGCGCGCCTTCAATTCGGCCTTGCGGGGGGGGGTGGGCTCGCGCTGGTAGGCGAGAAGATCGCGATAAAACCACCAGATCAGGCCGCGCACCCTTTCCTTGGCCAAGCGATCCGCCTCAATGAAGGCGTCCAGCTTGTGAATCAGCCGCTCGGCATGGATCCAGCACAAGGCGTGAGTGCCGATATTGAACTGCCCCGCATCGTCGCTGACGATGACAGTTTGGCTCAAGAAGCCGTGTTCCTTGATACTACCCCAAAGCGCCCCCTCGGTCGCGACGCGCGCGGGATTCGGGGTGACGTCGAGATCACGGATGCCGAGGGTCGCAAGATGCGCGTTCCAAGCCGTCTCATCGGCGAAGTGGCGCGCCGGATGGGCGGCCAGGCAGGCGATGAGCGGCCCGGCGAGAGCATGCCCGGCCATATAAGCGAGGGCTTCTTCGTTGATCACATAATCACTGTGACCGGCGCGCAGGCACTCCAGGAAATTCACCCGGCTTTTCGAACCGGTGGTTTTGAACCAGGTGAAAATCTCGTTGCCGATCTGGGTGCAAACGCCGTTCTTGCCCTTGTGGCGCGCACCGGTATCGTCGACGCTGATCCAGCCCGCTGTCGCCAAGCCCGCGCGCAACACATCCTGCGCCTCGTCTAAAAAATCATCCTGGTTGGCGATCAGCAGCCGCATGAGCTGGCGCTTGGAGATATCGATCCCGATTGCGCGAAGCTGGTCCAGCAGGCGGGGAACGGTCACTTGCCCCTGGTGATACTGAACCAGGATATAGCGACGCAATTCGGGGCCGAAGTGGCCATCGACACCGGCGGGGAACGGCGCGACCACGCTCTCGCCCGAGGGCGTCAGCCAGCGCTCGCGGCGAAAACGGATCACATGCGGACGCAGAACCAGGTCCTGCACCACGAAGTCCTCGTAGCCCTTGAACCGCGAGCCCGGCGGCACGGCCGCCTCGATAACGCGGTCTTCGTGAATGGTCCGCTTGGCGGTCTTCGGGCCGCCG
>DATARE010000300.1:0-1835 GCA_036264295.1 Micropepsaceae bacterium
TCCAGCGCCATCTGAACACCTTTGTCGCCAATCGCGTGAAACCCAAGCTGGAAGCCGGCCAGCACGCGCTCTTTCGCCATTTCGTTTAACTTCTCGGGTTCGTAGCGCAACAATCCCGAATTTTTTGGATCGTCCGCATAGGGCTCCTGCAATGCCGCCGTATGCCCACCCAACGAACCATCCATAAATCCCTTTACCAAACCGGTATGCAACATCGGATCCGATTGGGGGTGTGAGTCGCGTTTCTTTTTCAGGTCCTCGACGGCGTCGTTGAAAGGCAGCCATTCTGAAACGCGTGCCGTTAACTTTCCATCCTTTTCAAGTTCCTCGTAAATCTGGAAATTCTCCCACTCCGGTGAATAATCCTGCGCAGAAGTAACGCCGTGCGAAGCAAGGTCGGCGAGCGCAACTTCCATCCCGTGGCGACGGTGTTCATGGCTCGGTGGTGGGATCACCGCGCGAACCGCCTGTTGCGCTGTATCGCGCAGAATTCCGGTCGGCTGCCCCGACTCGTTCCTGTCAATCTGTCCGCCTTGAGGATCCTTGCTCGCGAGGGTGACGTTCGCCAGTTGCAGCGCGCGAGTGTTCGCCACCGCCAGGTGTCCATCGACGCGATCAAGAAAGACGGGATGATCGTCGGAAACTTCGTCCAGGTCCCAACGTCCGGGCAAAGTCTTCACCGGCCACATGGTTTCGTCCCACCCTCCACCCAAAATCCAATCGCCGGGTTTGGCGGCTTGCACCTTGGCTCGTAACCGGCCGCGCAATTCATCGAGCGTTTTCACATCTTTCAAGTCCACATTCAACTTTTGCATTCCGGCATCGGCCAGGTGGACGTGTGCGTCGTTGAATCCCGGCATTACAAAATTTCCACCCAGATCGATGACTTGCGTCAGCGGACCTTTTAACTTCTCGATATCCAATTTCTTGCCTACGGCTTGAATGCGATCGCCGCGAACCGCAAACGCTTCCGCGCGCACCACCGAACTAAACTGCGCCGCCGCCGGCACCCCCGTATAAACGTTGGCGTGAACATAGATAACATCGGCTTTCAGTGAAGAAGGCGCAACAACCTGGTCAGAGACCTGAGAATTCGGCGCCTGGCCGAAAGCGCAACACGCGGCGGCAAGAAAAACGCCAGAACATCCGGCGTCTCGCCAGAATGCGCTTCGCTTCTGAGTCACCGCATTCAATCTTGGAACGCCGCAGGGCTTGCGCCCGGCGAATAAAAACCTTCCTTGAAGAGCGGCTTCGTCCCTCGTGTTTTCGAATTTCTCCATTTAGCCCCCCGCCCCTGCCAGTGCAAGTAACGTCAGTAGAATTCGTTTCAGCCCGAGCTCGCGCCCGTTGCTGTCGAACCACTCCTGCAAAGTATGTGCGCCACCGCCCGAACCGCCGCCGCCAATCGCGATGGCTTCCAGACCCAGTGACAAAGGGATATTGGCGTCGGTCGATGCCCGCTGAATCTGGGCTGCATTATTGAGCTGCGCGTCGACGGCCCGAATTACATGCAGAAGCCGCGAACCCGTCGCCAACTCGCCTGCCGGACGGTTCCCAATCGGCACCACTTCGCAATTCACTCCCGAATGCCGCTTTTGCGACTGAGACCGCATCTCGGCCGCCATCGATTCATCTTCAACCGCGCGATTCAGCGCCAGCCGCAATGCTTGTTCCAAGCGCTCCATCTCCGCCATCGATGTCGAGCGAATGTCCACCTTCATGCTGGCCGACTCGGGAATCGAATTGACCGAGGTGCCTCCGCGGATCACGCCGATGTTAAAGGTTGTCTTGGGTGCGGAAGGCAGCGGGGTTGCCGTAAATGTATCAACTGCCCG
>DATARE010000487.1:0-5039 GCA_036264295.1 Micropepsaceae bacterium
CCGGATCGGACATCGCGCCGATCCAGGAGTTCGACGCCTCAGGCAAACTGCTCAAAAGCTTCGGCGCCGGCATGTTCATCTTCCCACACGGCCTGTTCGTCGATCGGCAGGACAACGTCTGGGTGACCGACGGCCAGGGCAAGGATGGCAAAGGCCACGTCGTGGTGAAATTCAGTCCCGAAGGAAAGGTGCTGATGACGCTCGGCAAGCCCGGCGTCGCCGGTGACGGCAATGACGTGTTCAACGCGCCGTCCGATGTTGTCGTCGCACCGAATGGCGACATCTTCGTCGCCGACGGCCACGGCGGCAACACCAACGCGCGCATGGTCAAGTTTTCCAAGGACGGCAAGTTTATCAAGGCCTGGGGCAAAAAGGGCACCGGCCCCGGCGAGTTCAGCTATCCGCACGGGCTGGCGATGGATTCCGCCGGTCGGTTGTTCGTCGCGGACCGCGAGAACAACCGCGTCCAGATCTTCGATCAGGACGGCAAGTTCCTCGCCGAGTGGAAGCAGTTCGGCCGGCCGAGCGGCGTCTACATCGACAGGAACGACGTGCTCTATGTCGCGGACTCGCAGTCGACCGAGAAGACCAACCCGGGCTTCGGCCAGGGCATCCGGATCGGCAGCGCCAAGGACGGCAAGGTCACGGCCTATATTCCGGAAACGAAGGATCTGGGTTCGATGGAAGCCACCGCCTATGACGATGCCGGCAATGTCTATGCCGGTTATACGGGCGCAATGAACCTGAAGCGGTTCGTGAAAAAATAACCGCCACGAGGGCGGCGACGCTGACGAGCTTCGTGGTGGAAAACGGCAAAGCCGGCGTGGTCGCGGCGTAAAATTTAATGCCTCCCTGGCTTGATTACTTCTCGTCATCGCCGGGCTTGTCCCGGCGACCCATCAACTCCGTTGGTGATCGCGACCATGGATGGCCGCCACGAGGGCGGCCATGACGAAAAAGACTTGATCATCATTCCAGATGCGTCAAAACGCGACAGTGCTGCCGCCTTTGAGCGACAAGATTTCGCGCGCCTCGTCGGGCGTTGCGATGGCGAGCCCCAGCCCTTCCACGATGGCGCGCACGATGCGCACCTGTTCCGCGCTCGAACGTGCCAGCCGCTTCGGTCCGGCCCAGAGCGAATCTTCCAGGCCCACGCGCACATTGCCACCCATGGCAGCGGCCATCGCGGCGATCCGCATTTGCGCCGCGCCCGCGCCCAGCACCGACCATCGGTAAGAGTCACCGAACAGCCGGTCGGCGGTGCGCTTCATATGCGCCACATCTTCGCCATGCGTGCCGATGCCGCCGAGAATTCCGAACACCGACTGCACGAACAGAGGCGGCTTCACCAGACCGCGGTCGAGAAAATGCTTCAGATTGTACAGATGCCCGATGTCGTAGCATTCGAATTCGAAGCGCGTGCCATTCTCCGCGCAGGTGGCGAGGATATATTCGATATCCTTGAACGAATTGCGGAACACCAGATCGCGCGAATTCTCCAGATGCTCCCGCTCCCACGGGAATTGGAATTCCTTGTAACGATCGAGCATGGGAAACAACCCGAAATTCATCGAACCCATGTTCAGCGACGCGACTTCGGGCTTGAACATTGCCGCCGGCTTCACGCGCTCTTGGGGCGTCATGAACGGACTGCCGCCGGTGGTCAGATTGATCACTGCATTGGTCTGCTGCTTGATGCGCGGCAGGAAGCGCGCGAAGGCTTGCGGCGTCTGATCGGGCTTGCCGGTTTCGGGATCGCGCGCATGCAGATGCAGGATCGCCGCACCGGCCTCGGCCGAAGCCAAGGCATCGGCCACGATCTGATCGGGCGTGACCGGCAGATGCGGCGACATCGAGGGCGTGTGGATCGCGCCCGTCACCGCACAGGTGATGATGACCTTACGGGGCGATGTCATTCCGAAAGCCTGCCGCAACTTTCATAACGCCCCCTCCGTCCGCTTCGCGGACACCTCCCCCGCAAACGGGGGAGGAAAGCCACAATTCGCGCCACTTGTTTTCCTCCCCCGCTCGCGGGGGAGGTACTCGCGTAGCGAGTGGAGGGGGCGTGCATCGGCACAATTTCAAAATCGACTAACCGCCGCCGCGTTCGGTCAGCCAGGCATAGAGCCGCCGCATGCCACGAATATCGGCCCCCTTGCCGGTGATCTGCGGAAAATCCTTGGCGTGCGAGGTCAAATCGATGGTCTTCGCGGCTTCGTCGGCCGGCATGCCGGCGCGCTTGAGCTCGTTGCCCTTCACGATCAGGTCCTGAAGATAATCCTGATAGGCGGTGATCAGGCTCTTTTCCGCAAACGGAATGCCGTGGCCGGGAAGATCGACGGTGAAATCGAGCTTCTTCAGCTTGTCCAGCGTGTCGATCCATTCGTCGAACACCGCATCGCCCATATAGGCGAGCCGGCTTTCCATCAGATCGCCGGAGCAGACGATCTTCTCCTTGGGCAGATAGACAACCGTGTCGCCCTCGGTGTGACCCCGGCCCAGGAACAGAAGATCGATCTCGCGCCCGCCGCTCTGGATCACCAATTTGTCCTTATACGTCTTGTTCGGCGGAGTCGGCTTCAATTCCTTCAGCTCGGCCTGCATCTGCTGAATGTCGGCGATCTGCTTGTTCAGCGCCGCCTTTTTGCCGGCGTCCTTTTCGTCCGCGATCTGCTTTTTCAGCGTGTCCATCTGCGCCACCAGGATCGAGCCGGTCGAGGCGAGATAAGGCTCTTTTTTCACGATGTCGGGCGTGATCGCCTTGGCCAGATATTCCTGACCGATGACCTGCACATCCGGTCCGAAGATCTGGTTGCCATCGGTGTGGTCGAAATGCCAATGCGTGTTCACCACATATTTGATGGGCTTGTTGGTGAGCATCTTCACGTCGGCCACGAAACGGCGCGCATTGGCCGGCGTGGTGCCGGTATCGACCAGCATGACATCGGCATCGTTGACGATGACGACATTGTTGCTGCCGAAACCGCCGGTCGCGTAATAGACGCCGTCGGCGATCTTTTCGAATTTGTAGGTCTTGCCCTGCACCACCGGGAATGAGATCGGCTTTGCCGAGGATGGCTGGGCTTGGGCCGCGGCATTGACCGCCAGCGCGGCCACGATACCCAATGCAAACGCTCGCATATACATAATCATCCCCTCCTGGATTGAACCTAATCGCCGCGCCCTGCGGCGCCACCCATGGCCTCGTTGGCCGCTTTCACCACATCCGGCGGCATCCCAAAGGCGGTCGCCAAAAGCTGCGCCACCTTTTCGCCGCTGACTTCCTTCACTTCGATGCGCTGCTTCTTGGCGTCCGCCAGAAACGCCGGGTCCGCCATCGCCGCATGGAACGCCGCTTTCAGCGCCGCAACGCGGTCCGCCGGAACGCCGGGCGGCGCGAGAATGGGCCGGTCCATCGCCATGGGCGCAAGAACGAGCTGCAAGATCTGCTTGGTGCGCGCGTCCTTGGCGAATTCGATCACCGCCGGCGAATCCGGAAACTGGGGATCGCGTTCCAGCGCAATCTGCACCGGCACCGAAACCTTCTTCTGCGCGAACCAATCGGGGCGCGTCGAATTGATCGAGGAGATCAGCCCGCCGCAGCGCCCGGCCACCTCGCCGCGCTCCATCGCCAGATAGACCTCATTGCCGCCGCGATAGCCGGAGATCACCTTGATCTTGGTGCCGAACAATTTGTTCAGCATCGCCGGAATGGTTTCCATCTGCGAGCCCGCGCCCGAGCTTCCCACCAGGAATTGCTTGTCGAACAGATCGTTCCAGGTCTTGATATTGGAAGTCTGCCAAGCGACGCAAATGCCCGACGTCGCATTGATCGAGCCGATCCAATTGATCTTGCGGGGATCGAATTTGGCCTGGTTCAGGCCGTAAAGCGGCGCGAACGGCACGCTGGAATGCACCAGCGCGACGACGCTGCCGTCTTTCGGCGCGGCGGAATAGAGATAATTCATGGCGCGAAGACCGCCGGCGCCGGGCATGTATTGCACCACGATCCGCGGCTTGCCCGGAATATGCGCAGCGAGATAGGGCGCGAACGCATTGGCGTAGCTGGCATAGCCGCCGCCCGCATCGGCGGACAGGATCATGGTCATCTGCCGGCCCTTGTAGAAATCGCTCACGGAATCGGCGCGCACTGTGGCCGGCGCGAGCGCAAGCGCGACGCCAACACCGGTCAGAAGCGCGCGTATCCAAGATCGCATCGGGACGGAACCCTCAATTCGCGTGGATATCGATAAGGATGCCATCGCTGTCGGCCAGACGGTGCTCGCCGAACGGACAGGAATGCTGGAACAATTTTTCGAGCGCGGCACCTTCGGCACCCGTGCCCACCGGCGCCGGCGAAAGGCGCGGATTGTCGGCGGCGATGCGCGCGATATCGGTCTTGCACGCCTCCACATCTTCGACCTTGAAGCCGATATGGTCCATGCCGCAGGTGATGATGCCGGTTCCGGCGTAATCGGTGATGTCCCACGGCATGATGACAAGCGTCACATGGCCATCGGTGACGTAATAATTCCGGTCGCCCTCCTTGCGGTTCACCGGCGCAAGCTCGAACACGCGGCTGTAAAACTCCGCCATCTCGGCGGGGTGCATCGTGCGCATCGCGAAATGGTCGATATGGCGGGTGTTGGTGCGGCCATCATTCTCCACATAGACATCGGTGCGGTTGGTCATGTCCTTCTGGGAAATGTCGAACACATTGCCGTCGGGATCGTGCGTGGTAATGCCGGCGAAGGGCCGGTTGGCGGGCCGCTGCTGCCATTTGACGCTCGGATAAAACCGCCGCAGCCGGTCGAAGGCGGTCTCGGAATCCTCCACCTGGATGCCGAAATGATCGAACCCCGCCGAGCGCCCGGCGCGGCGGGGATTGATGTTCAGCCCGACATAGCCATCACGCACCGTTACCGCCCGGGTCGGCCGCGTTTTGGACGAGGTCGTCATCCCGAACATCGCTTCATAGAATTTGCTGAGCTGGGCGTAGTTCTCGCTGACGATGGCGACATGGTTAAGCTTGGCGAACA
>DATARE010000510.1:0-4242 GCA_036264295.1 Micropepsaceae bacterium
GATTTTCACCGCCTCTTCGGCAGACTTGAACGTGATGGTCGAAAGCACCGGGCCGAAGATCTCTTCGCGCGCGATGCTCATGCGGTTTTTGACCGCGTCGAAAATCGTCGGCTCGATATAGAACCCGCCGGTGTCCTGCCGCACCTGCTTGCCGCCGAGCGCCAGTGTGGCGCCTTCTTCCTCGCCGCGCGCGATGAATTCCAGCACGCGCTCGGTCTGTGTCGCATCTACCATGGCGCCCATCTGGGTCTTTTCGTCGAGCGGATCGCCGGGCCGATAATGCTCTGCCAGCGCGGTGACCTTTTCCAGGAACGCGTCGTGGATCTTTTCTTCGACCAGCAATCGCGAGGCGGCGTCGCACACCTGGCCGGAATTGTAGAAGATGCCGTCCACCGCGCCGCGTGCTGCCGCGTCGAGATCGGGTGTATCGGCGAATACGATATTCGGGGTCTTGCCGCCGCATTCCAGGCTGACGGCCTTCATGTTCGAACGGGCGGAATAGGTGAGGAACAATTTCCCCACTTCGGTCGAGCCGGTGAAAGTAATGGCATCCACATCCATGTGACGGCCCAGTGCCTGGCCGGCTGTCTCGCCGAAACCCGGCACCACATTGAAGACGCCGGGCGGGATTCCCGCTTCAGCCGCCAACTCGGCGATGCGCAGCGCCGACAAAGGCGATTGCTCGGCCGGCTTCAACACCACGCTGTTGCCCGTCGCCAAAGCGGGCGCGAATTTCCACGCGGCCATCAGCAGCGGGAAGTTCCAGGGCACCACCGCGCCGACCACACCGAGCGGCTCGCGCGTGATGAGGGCGAGCGCCGTCTTCGGTGTCGGCGCGATCTCGTCATAGAGCTTGTCGATGGCTTCACCGTACCAGCGCACGCATTCCGCCACGGCGCGGACATCGCCGTTGCGGGCGTTTAGAATCGGCTTTCCCATGTCGAGGGTTTCGAGCAGTGCCAGCTCATTGGCATTTTGCTGAATCAGCTCGGCCAGTTTGACCAGAACGCGCTTGCGCACTTTGGGCGGCTGGTTCGCCCATATGCCGCTTTCGAATGCGGCGCGCGCGGCGGTCACCGCGCGGTCCACATCCACGCTATCGCAAGCCGAAACCCGCGCCAGCAAGGCGCCGTCGACGGGCGAAATGCAGTCGAAGGTTTGGCCGCCAGCCGCATCGACGAATTCGCCGTTGATGAAGGCTTGGTCGCGGAAGGCGAGGCGGGAGGCTTCCGCCCACCAGTCGATTGCGATTGTCATGTGTCCTCTCCGGGTGCCGAACAACGAAATGTGCGCGCCCGCATGATAGCGAGAAACCGCAGCACCGGCAGATCAGATAGGAGGGAATTTGGCGAGGGGAAGGTCAGGCGCGAAGAAAGCGGAGTTACTTGATTTTGCCTTCCTTGAACTCGACATGCTTGCGCACCACCGGATCGTATTTCTTGACCGACATCTTCTCGGTCATGGTGCGCGTGTTCTTCTTGGCCACGTAGAAAAAGCCCGTATTGGCTTCGCTGTTCAGCCGGATCTTGACGGTCGTTGGCTTGGCCATGGGGAACTCCTCGGGAACGTGCGACGAAGGGCGGCTAACCTACTCAGCAGCCTTCCGATGTCAAGGCGGGGCCATTGTGGAGGCGCAAAAAGAAACTGCCGCCCGGTCCAATCGTAAAAGACGGTCCAGGCGGCAGGTTCAGAACGGTACGCGGCTGAATTACTTCAGCGTCACGAGATAGGCGATCACGTCCGCCTCGTCCTGCGGATCGGAGAAGCCCGGGAAGCCCATCTTGGTGCCCGGCACTTTCTTCTGCGGCCCCATCAGATAAACCTGAAGGGTGGGCACGTCCCAAGTCAGGTTCGCCTTCATCATGGCCGGCGAATACATATAGCCGGCGACGCTGGCAGACTTGCGGCCCACGACGCCAAACAGGTTCGGGCCGATCTTAGCCGCTGCGCCCTTCGCCGCCGTGTGGCAAACGCCGCAATTGTCCATGAACACGCCCTCGCCGTTCTTGGCATTGCCGGCTTGGGCCGCCTGTGCGGCCTGGGCGACAAGCATGAAACCAGCTGCTGCGATGCTTGCCGTTGCGACGCGCACCGCCGATGTGAAAATCCGAGCCACGGGAACTCCCTCGATTTGTGTTTCCTAATGGCCGAGCGGCCATACACTTTACGCATATCATAAAAGACGGGGCTGATGGCAAATTGAAGGCGTCGCCCGGGTGATGCTGCGCCCTGCGCGCCAAATGGCGGAAATTCCAGGAAAAAAGCGGACTTGGCGGAGATCGGGCGGCTGCGACCTTCGCGCGCACCTGGGGCTTTAATTCGCCAAAGATGCACCATGAGCCATGCGCTCGACAACAAAGGCGAATCGGCGGGATAGGTCAAAAGGCGTGAACTTCATTTCGTTGTCATTCCCGGCTGAGCGACCGCAGGGAGCGAGGGGAAGGGAAACCACGGCAGAGAAGGCGGCTACGTGGTCAATAAGGATAATAGTCTGCAAATGGGTCCCCTTCCCCTCGTGGCTTCGCCCCTCGGCCGGGGATGACAGCAATTCAGCCGATGATGCGTCATAGAGATCCTCCCAAAAGGGATTGCCCGTCTCGATGAGGCGAATCTTCCAAGCGCGGTTCCAACCCTTGATCTGCTTCTCCCGGAGGATCGCATCGCGCACATCCGAGTGAGCTTCGAACCACACCAGATCATGCACGCCATAACGGCTCGTGAAACCCTTCAGCCGATCGGTCTTATGCTGATACACGCGATTGGGAAGATCGCTTGTTACGCCTGTATACAGGGTGCCGTAGCGTCTGCTCGCCAGGATGTAGACGAAATATCCCTTCGCCATCAGCGCCGTTTGCCGCGCCCCAAGGACCGGCCGGCCGCGCGTTTGGGCTGCCGCAAGCCGGCGGCGTCCTCCCCGGCAAGATCGAAACGCAGGCCCCCGGTCAGGGGCGCTGCTTCGGCCAAACGTATACGGATGATATCGCCCAACCGATAGGTCTTGCCCGTGCGGTCTCCCACCAGCGCGTGGCGCTTTTCGTCATGCTTGAAGAATTCGGTTCCGAGCGCGCGGATGGGAAGCAACCCGTCTGCGCCGGTTTCGCGCAACCGCAAGAACAGGCCAAAGCGAGTCACGCCGGTCACGCGGCCATCGAACACCGCGCCGACGCGATCCTCCATGAAGGCGGCGACATAGCGGTCCACGGAATCGCGTTCGGCCGCCATGGCGCGCCGCTCGGTCATGGAGATGTGGTCCGCGGTTTCTTTCAGCCGCGCGGTCTCGCCATCGGACAAGCCATCGTCGCCGAGTTTCAACCCGCGAATGAGGGCGCGGTGCACCACCAGATCGGCATAGCGGCGGATGGGCGAGGTGAAATGCGCATAGCGGGACAGATTCAATCCGAAATGACCGAGATTGTCGGGTGCATAAACCGCCTGGGCCTGCGTTCGCAGCACGACATCGTTCATGACTTCCTCATGCGGCGTGCCTTTGGCGCGCGCGAGGATGCGATTGAAGATTGCAGGCTTGATGACCTGGCCCTTGGCGAAGGAAATGCCGATCGTTTTCAGGTAATCGGCAAAGGCATAGAGTTTTTCCTGGCTGGGTTCTTCATGCACGCGGTAGATCAGCGGCGTGCGGACTTTTTCCAGGGACTCGGCCGCGGCGACATTGGCCATGATCATGAATTCTTCGATCAGCCGCATGGATTCGAGCCGCTCGCGGAAGGCGATGGAGCTGACGATGCCGGCATCGCTCAGCACGATGCGCCGCTCCGGCAGATCGAGATCGAGCGGATCGCGCCGCGCGCGCTCCTGACGAAGCACGTCGTAGCAACCCCACACATTCGCCAGCGCCGTACGCACCGTCGCTGAAAGATCGGCATCGGGATTGCCCTCGAACGCCCGCTGCGCCTGGCGGTAGGTGAGGCGCGCGGCGGAGCGCATGATGCCGCGAACGAATTCGTGGCGGCGCTTCTTGCCCGCGCGGTCGAACACCATGCGGACCGCGAGACAGGCGCGGTCGACGCCTTCCTTCAGTGAGCAGAGATCGGCCGACAGCGCCTCCGGCAGCATCGGCACCACGCGGTCGGGGAAATAGACCGAATTGCCGCGCTTGAAGGCTTCCTTGTCCAGCGCGTCGCCGGGGCGGACATACCAGGCCACATCGGCGATGGCGACGATGACCCTCCAGCCGGTGCCATCGGCCTCGGCCCAGACCGCGTCGTCGAAGTCGCGAGCATCCTC
>DATARE010000590.1:0-3423 GCA_036264295.1 Micropepsaceae bacterium
TTCCAGATTCCACACCAGCGGACGCTTCACCAGACCGTGGATGACAAGGCGATGCTGCGCCGGATCGATATCGGGCACACCGCCATGGCAGATGGTGAAGTGCAGCCCGTTGGGCGTGATGATGCCTTTCAGCATGTGATGCGGCGTGCGGGCGCGGGAATTGCGCGGCACGCCGTCGGGATTGTCTTGGCTGCGCACCACATGGGCTTCATAGCGCGATGGCGTCTGATAGGGCGGGATGATGCTTCCCACCTTCATGCTCCACGGCCCTTCGGTCAGCGGTTCGGCGGCGGCGCGTGTCAGACCGGCTCCTATACCCGTTGCTGCGGCGCCTGCGATCATGATCCCACGGCCCAAAAGCGCGCGCCGGTGCAGCAGGCCATTGCCTGCAACCATCTCCGGCTCGGCGGCCGCTTCTAAAGAGCGCTTCCTTGCCATCGTTCCCTCCACGGGCGCATTGTCTTCGCGCCGTCCCGTTTCGAATCTATCCGCAGACAAGCGCCGCGAACAGATGGAAATCGCGGGAATTGGCCCTCCTGTCAAACGCCTTTGATCCACGTCAAAACCCCCGATGGGGTCGGGTGATAGCGATAATGCTGGCTGCGACGAAGGCCGCCCGCGAGCAAAGGCCGGCCATGACATGGCGACGGAACTGGAAAATTTGAGAGCGCGTGCCCAATGGTACCGAAGCTTCGCCGAGCTGGGTACGCCGGATGAGCGCGTGTGGCGAAAGCAGATGGCGGACTATTTCGACCGGCTCGCGGCAGCGGTGGAAAAACGCGAGAACGAATCCAAGTCGTCCCTCTAGATCTCGATGATCTGGTGGCCCTTGGGCATCGTGAAATTCTGTACGCCGTGCACCAGGCCGTAAATCACCGCCTCTTTCGGCGTGATGTACACATCCTTGAAGCGGCGGGCGACCAAAATTTCCTCCGGAATCGCCGCACGCTCGCGCAAGATGTTTTCCGTGCGGGCATCATCGGCAAGCGCTGCGTTCAGCGAGCTTTGCAGACGCTCCGACGTCATGCCTTCCTGCGACGGCATCACGGTCGGATGGATCATGAACATCGCATGCGGCGAGCAATAACGCTCCTTTCCGGCGACGAACACCGTCACCGCGATGGAGCTGACGCTGCCCGTATTATAGATCACCACATCGATCGGCAGAGAGCGGATGTGATTGTACAGATAGATTCCGTCCGAGACGTAACCGCCGAGCGAGCTGAAAGAAAGTTGCGCCTCGTCGGAGCCGTTGTTCACGGCGGTGTTAAGCGCGGCGGCAACCCGCCCGACGCCGCTGGAGTCGATGGGCCCGGTGTAACCGAGATAAGAAATTTTTCGGCCTGCCAGATCAGGCATTTCGCGGGGTCCGTTGCATCGCAATCCGTGCCGAAGAAGACATCGATTCCAACCTTTCTTGTTGATTCTCCGAGCCTTGTAGTGAGTTCCGCCGAAAGCTCAGAATCATTCCAAGTCATTGATTAATAATATTTATCGCAAGTGCGATGGTGCGGCGCAACAAGGAACGAATTGCAGATCGGCAGGTTTTCTTTTCGGAGGGGGCAATCCACCAACTCTGAGGAATTTCCCATGGGAAGCGACAATATGAATCGGCCGTCCGGCCAAGGTCAAACTGGACAACAGGGCCAAGGCAAGCAGCAGGGACAGAGCGGCCAAGGCCAGGGCAGCCAAGGCCAGCAAAACCAGGGCAGCCATGACCAGCAAGGCAAGCAGCAGGGTCAGTCGGGCCAGCAGTCCGGTCAGTCGGGCCAGCAGTCCGGCCAGTCCAGCCGCTCGGGCCGCACCAGCGAATAGATTGAGTGATACGGGCTTCGGCTCGGATTGATTTCAGGAAAAATCCCGGTCGTTCTTTGATGCGGCCGGGCTTTTTCGCATCCTCGAAGCCGCCACATTTGCTCAACTTTTCAGGCATTCTAACGCTGCAATTTCAGACCTATCATAGGCGCTGCTGAAGCTTGCGGCGCAAGGAGACCTCCATTGGATTTCGCGCTCGGTGAAACGGCCGACATGCTGCGCCAGACGGTGCGCGATTTCGCGGCGGCTGAAATTGCGCCCAGAGCCGAGACAATCGACCGGGAAAACAGCTTTCCGCGCGATCTGTGGCCGCGGCTCGGCGAGCTTGGACTCTTTGGGGTGACGGTGTCGGAAGATTATGGCGGCGCTGCCATGGGCTATGTCGAACAGGTGGTGGCGGTAGAGGAAATCAGCCGGGCGTCGGCATCCGTCGGTTTGAGCTATGGCGTGCACGCAACGCTTTGCATCAATCACCTGTTCCGCTTCGGCACGGAGCCGCAGAAGCGCAAATATCTGCCCCGGCTTTTGTCCGGCGAATGGGTCGGCGCACTTGCCATGAGCGAACCGGCGGCGGGCTCGGACGTGCTGGCCATGGCGACGCGCGCTGAAAAGAAAGGCAACCGCTACGTTCTCAATGGCACCAAGATGTGGATCACCAACGGGCCGGTGGCCGATTTCCTTATCGTCTATGCCAAGACGGGCGATCCCCAGGACCGGCGCGGCATCACCGCGTTTCTGATCGAGCGCAGCTTCAAAGGATTTTCCACCGCGCAGAAATTGGACAAGCTGGGCATGCGCGGCTCCGACACCGGCGAGCTGGTTTTTCAAAATTGCGAAGTCCCGGAAGAAAACGTCCTGGGCGGGTTGGATCAGGGCCTGCGCGTGCTGATGTCCGGATTGGATTATGAACGCGTGGTGCTGTCGGCCGGCCCCGTCGGCATCATGCAGGCCTGCATGGATCTGGTACTGCCCTATGTGCGCCAGCGCAAGCAATTCGGCCAAGCCATTGGCGAATTCGAACTGATGCAGGGCAAGCTTGCCGACATGGACACGACGCTGAACGCCTGCCGCGCCTATGTCTACGCCGTCGCACGGCAGTGCGATGCCGGAACGGTGACGCGCAAGGATGCGGCGGGGGTGATCCTTTACACCGCAGAACGCGCTACCCATATGTCCTTGCAGGCAATCCAGGCGCTGGGCGGCATGGGTTATATGAACGAGATGCCAGCCGGGCGCCTGCTGCGCGATGCCAAACTTTACGAAATCGGCGCCGGCACGTCGGAGATCCGGCGCATGCTGATCGGGCGCGAGCTGTTCGAAGGGCGCGAATAAATGGCCGAATCCATTGTCATTGCCGGGGCTGCACGCACGCCCATCGGTTCGCTTCAAGGTCAATTCAAATCGCAACCCGCCACCGCATTGGGCGGCATCGCAATCGCTGCCGCACTGGAACGCGCCGGTCTCGATACGGACGCGCCCGATGAGGTTTTCATGGGCTGCGTTCTGCCCGCAGGGCTCGGCCAAGCGCCGGCACGCCAGGCGTCTCTTGCTGCGGGGATTCCGCACCATGCCGGCTGCACCACCATCAACAAGGTCTGCGGTTCCGGC
>DATARE010000608.1:0-1528 GCA_036264295.1 Micropepsaceae bacterium
CTTCGCCGCCCCAATCGAAAGCACTCCTTCGCAGATTATCCAGGCACAGGGCTTCGCCACGTTCAGCTATACACTCATTCCACTAAGCGACAAGGCGCGGGCGACCCCGCCGATCCCATTCAGCGGATTTAATCCTGATCACGGGGGCTTTGACGATCTCACGATCGCGTCGGTGCCTATTACGATCACGCCGGGCACCGTGACGCCGGCTGACCTGCGCGCGGTGGCCCAAGCCGAACAGTTGGATGCCGATTCAGAAAAAGAGCCCGTGCTGAGCGGGTTGGCCACCGCACCGGGCTTGATGGGCGGACTGGTCCCCATCCAGCAACGCGGCTGGTTCCCCCTCTTGCACCTGGTGCCGGCCAGCGCCTTACTGGCATTGTGGGCCTGGGATCGACGACGGCGGTTCTTCGAGAAATATCCCGAAATCCTCTTGCGCCGACGCGCGTTGCGAGCGTTGCGCCGCGAGCGCCGGCGCCTGGAGCGCGCGGCGCGTGCCAGGGACAGCGCCGCTTTTGCCAACGTAGCCGTCCAGGCCATGCAGGTGGCGGTGGCACCCTATTATCCCGCCGAGCCTAAAGCTTTGGTGGGGGCGGATGTGTTGGCAATGCTCCCCGAGCAGGAGCAGTCGGTCCCCGCAGCTGACACCGTTCGGCAGTTTTTTTCTCGTACCGATGCGGTCCGATTCGGGCCCGGTGCAGCGAGCACGACCGAGTTGCTGCAACTGAAGCCTGAAATCGAAAGCGTGTTGGATCATTTGGAGGCCCGGCTATGTGGCTGAGTCGCCCGAGCGAAATATCCCAAGCCGCGGCTTGGCCGCTCAGAGTAGTGCCAGCGTCGACTAGCACCACGTGTCGCGCCCGATGCTTCGTGGCCGTCCTGCTGAGCCTGCTGCTCTCCCCTGCGGCTTACGCTTCTCCCGCGGATGCTTTGTTCGGCTATGGCACCAATGCGTTTAATGCCGGTGATTATCTGCAGGCGGCGACTGCTTTCGCCCAGGCGGCATCGATCGAGCCAGCTTCTGGAACTTTGCAAAATCTCGGAATCGCCGACTGGCAGAGCGGCCGCGTCGGGCCTGCCGTTGTGGCATGGGAACAAGCCCTATGGCTTAATCCGTTGAACCAGGCGGCCAGAATGAATCTTCGGTTCGCCCGGCGGACCGCTCAGCTCGAGTCGCCGGACCTGAACTGGTCGGAGGTCGTCTCGAGCTGGCTGCCGGCAAATTGGTGGGCTTGGGTGGCGGGGCTCAGCTTATGGAGCGCGGTCGGTATCAGCACCGTGCCGGGCATGGTGCGCTGGCGCAAAGCTGCCTGGCACCAGGCCGTCGCGGCGTTCGGTCTGGCCATTTTTCTGCTGAGTATCCCCGCCCAGTTGGGCATCCACTCTCGGGCCAAGCTGGGGTTTATTCTCTTCAAAGACGTCCCCTTGCGGTTGACTCCGACAGCCGAGGCTCAATTCATCACACGATTGGCGGCCGGTGAACCGGTACGAATCGAACGCACCCGAGACAACTATCTTTTGGTCCGGG
>DATARE010000003.1:0-10819 GCA_036264295.1 Micropepsaceae bacterium
CTGTTGTCGATGAAAAAGATCGCGTCCGTATAGCTGGTGCCGTTGGCATCCTCGACACGGACTTCGCGGCCATAATTCCAATCGATGCGCGCGCCGGATTCATCATGGGTGAGCTTGCCGAGCCCGCTGAGAGTCTTGACCGCTTCTTCGATGGTCTTGTCTTTTTGCGCCGGCGTGCGGGTGAAATCGGCCACCGAGACGGCATAAACGACCCCACCGGAAATGGCCGAATAGGTGCGTTGCTTCACCACGCCATCGGGTGTTTGCGCGGTCTTGTAGTCCTGCATCTCCATTTTCGGCTGCGCGGGGTATTGGGCCGCAAAGCCGGCTTCGGGATAGCGAAACAACTGCCAGCCGCCCTCGGCGGCAGCCGCACCGCCCGCGAAAAGAACCCCCGCCACCACCAAACCGATCACGCGCATATGCGTCCCCACAATCCCATGCACGCTCAGCTTGCCACAAAATGCCGTGCCAGGCCCATCGCGACACTGTGATGCGCCCGCTTTTAAACATTATCCATATGTGTTATTCTAATAATCACAAATATGGATTGTATAATGTCCGGTTCCGTTCATCCTCTAGGTACGGAGAACCGCGCCGCCCTGCGGCGGCTGGCCGAAGCGCTTGCTCTGCCGCGCTTGGAACCGGGCTGGGTGTGGCTGGCCGGCGCAGGCCCCGGCGATCCGGGCCTTGCTTCCCTCCATACCCTGCACGCCATTGCCGAAGCCGACGTGATCTTGGCCGATGCCCTGGTCAATCCGGCGCTTCTGATGCTGGCCCGTGCCGATGCGAAAATCGTGGACGCGGGCAAACGGGGCGGCAAGCCCTCGGCCAGCCAGGAGACCATTTCGCGCCGGCTGATCGCCTACGCCCGCAAAGGTTTGCGTGTGCTGCGGCTGAAGGGCGGCGATCCTTTCGTGTTTGGACGCGGCGCAGAGGAGGCATTGGCGCTCGTGCGGGCCGGCATTTCCTTCCGGGTGGTTCCGGGCGTGACGGCGGGCATTGGGGGCCTCGCCTATGCCGGAATTCCCGCCACCCATCGCGACACCAACCAGGCAGTCACCTTCATCACCGGCAGCGGGGCGAACGGGGCGGCCCCCGACCTCGATTGGGCGGCGATTGCCAAGGGCTCGCCCACCCTTGTGCTCTACATGGCGCGCAAGCATGCCGGCGCAATTGCCGCTGCGCTGATCGCCGCCGGGCGCGATGGCAATGAGCCCGCCGCGATTGTCAGCAACGCCTCGTTGGACGGCCAGGCGACGATCGTGACCCGGCTGGCCGGGCTGGGCGATGCCGCTGCCGCGGCGGACACACCGGCCATCCTCGTGATCGGCGAGAATGTCCGTCTCGCCGCCGGTCTCGATTGGCTTGGCGCATTGTCGGGGCGGTTGCTCGACCCCGATCCGCTGGGCCGCGAGGGCCTGAGCGACGCGGGCTGAATTCACTCATTAAGGAAGGTTTAGCGCGGTCGCGTTAGGGTCGCCGAGATTCACGGAACCCAGATCATGGCGCACGCGCAATTCCATAAGAACCAGCGGGTCTATGTGCGGCCGGTTGGCACCTGGGCGTTGATCGAACGCGTGGTTCCGCAATGGACCAAGGGGCTCGAATCGCCGATCCGCATCTTTTACGATGTGGGGCTGGGGCGCGAATTCGGCGCCGACGAATTGCAAGCCGACACGTCAGAAACGCCGGAATCCGATGAGCAGCCTTCGTGGCGCGTCATCCGTGCCCGCAACAAATGGCAGTCCACCGCCGAAACCATGAATCATCCCTTTCCGGGTACGCACCCAGTGGTCGTCACGGGCGATGTCGAATGGGGTGGCTGGCGCGTATCGGCGGCGGAATATGCGTTGTCGCCGGGCCGTATCGAGACGCAGGCTCGCATGATCGCGAGCCTGCCGCGGCTTCATGCGCTCATGAAGAAGCTCAGCGAATGGACCGAGATCGCCGAGGTTCCCACGGCCTTGCGCGAAACCTTGCGCGAATGCGGCGAAGCTATCGCCTCTGCCGGCGACAGCGTGGAATAGCTTTTCTTCCCACATGCTGAAGACGCGCTAAGTTCGGCGAGATCCAGAACTTTCGCTGGCGCGTTCTGATCGCTATATGCTGTCAGGCCGCCTGGGAACCAACCTCATGAAAACTGTCGAACCGCGCGCCATACACCTCAAGGATTACGCCCCACCGCCCTATCGCATCCCGGAACTCGCGCTGGATTTCAGCCTTGACGGCAGGGCGACACGCGTGACGGCAACCATGAAGGTGGAACGCCGGGCGAGCAGCGTTGGGCCACTCGTGCTCGATGGCAACCGGCTCAAGCTCGTCTCCGTCGCGGTGGATGGGAAAACGCTCGCGGCGCCGGATTATGACGTCGATGCGGAGCGGCTGACGCTGCACAGGCCGCCCGCGAATTTCACGCTTCACATCGTCACCGAAATCGCGCCGGCCGAGAACACCGCGCTCGAAGGGCTGTACATGTCGAACGGCATCTACTGCACCCAATGCGAGCCGGAAGGCTTCCGCAGCATCACCTATTTCCTCGACCGGCCCGACAATCTGGCGAAATTCGAAACCCGCATCGAAGCCGACAAAACCACCGCGCCCGTGCTGCTGTCCAACGGCAATCTTGTGGAATCCGGCGAGCTTGGCGGTGGCCGGCATTTTGCGCGCTGGCGCGATCCCTTCCCCAAGCCAAGCTATCTGTTTGCACTGGTTGCCGGCGACCTCGGCCACATTCGCGACCGCTACACGACGCTGACGGGCCGGCCTATCGATCTCTATGTCTATGTCGAGCACGGCAACGAGCCGCGCGCCGAATATGCCATGGATTCGCTCAAGCGTTCCATGCGCTGGGACGAGGAGACCTATGGCCGCGAATACGACCTCGACATTTTCATGATTGTTGCGGTTTCGGCCTTCAATTTCGGCGCCATGGAGAACAAGGGCCTCAACATCTTCAACGACAAGGTGCTGCTGGCATCCCCCGAAACCGCCACCGACGACGATTACGCCCGCATCGAATCGGTGGTGGGCCATGAATATTTCCACAATTGGACGGGCGACCGGATCACCTGCCGCGATTGGTTCCAGCTTTCGCTCAAGGAAGGCCTGACCGTCTTTCGCGAAACCGGTTTTGCCGGCGATATGCGCAGCCACGCCGTGCGCCGCATCACCGATGTGAAAGATTTGCGCCTGCGCCAGTTCCAGGAAGATGCGGGGCCGCTCGCCCATCCGGTGCAGCCGCAGTCCTATATCACCATCGACAATTTCTACACCGCGACGGTTTACGAAAAAGGCTCCGAAATTATCGGCATGCTGAAGACGATTGTCGGCGCCGCCAATTTTCGCAAAGGCATGGACCTGTATTTCGCGCGCCACGATGGCGAGGCGGCGACGGTCGAGGATTTCGTGCGCTGCTTCGAAGACGCCTCCGAACGCAAGCTCGACCAGTTCCGGCTTTGGTATTCGCAAGCCGGCACGCCCGAGATTGCCGTGCAGAGCGCCTATGATCCGGCAGCGAAAACCTACGCGCTCGAGCTTGTCCAGCGGCTGGGACCAACGCCCGGCCAGCCGGAAAAGCGCCCCATGCATATTCCGGTGGCGCTTGGGCTTATCGGCAAAACCAGCGGCACGCCTTTGCCCCTGACGCTCGAAGGCGAAAATGCGACCGGGCCGGATGACCGCGTGATCGAACTCACGCAAAGCAAGCAGCGCTTTGTGTTCACGGGAATCGAAGAGGAACCTGTCCTTTCCATTGGACGGAATTTTTCGGCGCCGGTTATCATCCGTACACAAACCGATGCGAAGACGCGCGCCTTCCTGATGCGCCGCGACACGGACGCATTTAACCGCTGGGAAGCGGGCCAGCAGCTTTCGACCGAAATGCTGTGCGGCATGATCGCCGATGTCCAGGCCGGACGGCCAGCGCGGGTCGATCCCATCTATAGGGAGGCCATTGGCGGCATTCTGGAACGCGCCGGCGAGGATCACGCCTTCACCGCGCTGATGCTGATCCCACCCAGCGAAAGCGAGCTCGCGCTCGCCATGAGCCCGATCGATCCCGATGCGATTCATTCGACACGGACCGGGCTTATTCGTGAGATCGCCGCCGCCCATGGCGCAACGCTGGCCGCGTTGTACCATTCCCTGGAATCGCGCGGCCCCTTCACGCCGGATGCCGCTTCGGCCGGGCGGCGTTCCTTGCGCAATTCGGCGCTGCGCTTTCTCACCGCCGCAGACGATGAAAAGGCGGCCGAGATTGCCGACGCCCATTACCGATCCGCCACCAACATGACGGAAATGACGGCAGGGCTTGCCGCGCTCGCCCGCATGAAAGACCCGCGCCGCGATGCGGCCTTTGCCCATTTCCACGACCGTTTCCGCAACGATCCTCTGGTGCTGGACAAATGGATGGGCCTGCAGGCGATGTCGCCGCAACCGGACACCGTGGATCGCGTGCGGGCGCTGATGAACCATGCGGTGTTCTCGATGAAGAATCCGAACCGCGTGCGCGCCTTGATCGGGGCGTTTGCGATCGGCAACCCCTTGCGCTTCCACGACCGCAGCGGCGCGGGCTACCGGCTGCTGCGCGAAGTGGTGCAGAAATTGGATGGCATCAATCCGCAGACGGCCGCACGCATGGCTGCGGCCTTCGAGAACTGGCGCCGTTACGATTCGGTGCGCCAGCGCCTGATGCGCGCGGAACTCGAATCCATCGCTTCAGGTGCGGGCCTTTCGGCCAATCTCTACGAGATGGTCACCAAAATGCTGGGATAGTTACCTTGAACGAAACTGTCATTCCCGTCCGAGCGATGCGATAGCGTCGCTCGGGAAAGGGAAACCATCTCGTGAAAATCGAGAGTCACCTCTGACGGATTTGTCCTCTTCCCTCGCGCGCAGCGCCCGCTCGCCGAGGATGACACCTACGGTGTCACTTTGCGCTTTTCCTCTTCCAGGTTCTTGGCCGCGCCGTCTTGGGCCATTTTCACCCATTGCTTCCAGGCTGCCGGATCGACGAAGACATTGGGCTCGCCCGGCTTGCGCTCCTTCAGCTTGATCGCGCGTTCCAGAATGCCGCCGCCCGGATAGGGATAGGACGTCAGCCAGCTGTGCACATTCGCGGCCACTTCGATACCGGGAATTTCGGCCACGCGATTCATGGTGTCGACGAATTGCTGCCCGCCGGTCACCCCATTGCGCGGTCCCGGTCCGCCGAACAGAAACGCCTTATGCGGCGCGCCATTGTCGTAGACGGTGAATTCAGCGGACAAGGAACCAGGGGTGTGGCCGGGAAGCTTGTAGAATTTCAGCGTCTCGCCCCCCAGCGTCAGCGTATCGCCCTCTTTCACCACCATGTCGCGCTTGGGCGCGACGTCGGGCCGCGCGCCGTCCTTGCCCGGGCGCGTGGCGAATTGCTCCATCATCTTCCAGTCTTCTTCGAGCGCCACGACGCGCGCACCGGACAATTCCTGAATCCGCGAAGCGCCGCCGAAATGATCGAGATGGCCGTGGCTGAGCACGATAAATTTGATGTTCTTGATGTCGAAACCGGATTTCTTGATGCTGTCGATGACGTGATCGACATAGGGTTCCTGCGCGGTATCGATCATGATGATTCCGTCCGAGGTCGGAATCAGCCAGGCCGAAACGAAACCGGGGCCGACATAATACAGATTGTCGAACAGCTTGAACGGCGCGATTTTTTGATAATTCTGATCGTTCCGTTTGCTGCCGCGATAGGATTCGCTGAGCTCTTCCTTCTTGCCTTCGGCGGCGAAGGCCGGCTTCGTTGCGAAATTCCCGCTCCATATCAGACCCGCCGCAATGCAGGCGGCTGCAAAGCCCAATACGCGTTTCGTCCTCATGATCGCTTGCCTTTCAAAAATCGGGTTTGTCCGCAATCGGCATCGGTCCGATATCCTGGTCGAAATGGTCTTGATTGTTTTCCGCGCAAACCGTTTCGGGCATCGGTCCGGCTTCGTTGCGGCGATAACGCTGAATGGCATCCCAGGGCGTGGTGAAGGCGCCGGGGTCTTCCACATGCAGATTCACTTCCAGCGTTTTGCCGCCATCGATCACGTGAAAGCGCTCGATGACGTGCAGCTGCTCGGTGTGCGGCGTCTGGTAATTGTCGACGAAGGTCTTCGCCGATAGCCCAATCGTGTCCACCACCAGCGTATCGCCCTCGTAATGACCGACGGATTCGCCGAACCAGGTCGGTTTGGGCTTCGCGGAATGGTTCGCGTTCAAGAAGACGTGGCGCACCTGATGATCCTGGGTCCAGATCATGGTCACCTGTTTGGGCGTCTGCAGGAAATACACCGGCGTGGCGGGAAGCAGATCGAACGCGGGCACACCCACCGGCCAGCAGCGTTCCTTGGGAATGGCCAGGTATTTTCCCGAAAGCGCCTTGTCGTTGGTCTTCCTCAGCGCTTCGCGGGTCCATTGCTGCAGGATCGGATTGCTGAGATCGGCCACCCGGAACGTGGGCCTGGGATTGGTGGGGAAGCGATAGAAGCTGATGTAGGGATGTGCGGGATCGCTTCTGACCGGCCCCGGACCGCTGGGCGGAGCAATGAATTCGTCGTCGGTCAATTGCCAGCCGGTGTTGGCGTTGGGAGCAAAATCGGGAATGGCATCGGCGCCCTTTGCGAAGGGCGCCGCCAGCAACACCACAGCCGCGAGTGCCGCATTTCCCGACAGGATGGACAGGATCTTCATCGCCGCGAGGCTCCCTCAGAAATCCGGTTTGTCCGCAACGGGCAAGGCGCTGTGATGATAATATTCGAACGGATTCTCGGCACAGACGCGCTCTTCCCATGTGTTGGCCGCGCGCAGATAGGTCACGGCGCCCGTCCATGGCGTGGTGAACATCACCGGGTCTTCCACGGTGAATTCCACCTGTATTCCGTTGCCCTTGTAATCGTAATCCACGAACACGCCGTCGGCGGACGGGGCATCGGCACGGCCATATTCATGATCGTTCTTGGCGCTGAAGGCCTTGGCGACAGCTTCCGGGACAAGCGTGTAGCGCTCGACAACATGCAGGCGCTCGCTGTGCGGGGTGCCATATTGGTCCACCATCGAGACCGGCCCCACCTTGATGCCGACGGTGTCGACGACCAGCGTATTGCCTTCGTAATGGCCGATGGAATCCCCGTGCCAACTCGGCTTCACATTCGCCGGATGGGTGCTGTTCAGCCTGACCGTCCGCACCTGATGATCCTGCATGTACATAATCAGGACGCGATCCTTTTCCTGCACCATCTGCATTTCGTTGATGCGCAGAATAAAGGGCGTGCCCATGGAGACGCATTGGTTGGACGGATCGGGAAAGGCGCCGCCCGATCGGGAAATCTCGCCCTGCTCCTTCACGATCTCCGCCGCGCGCGGCGTCAGGATGGGGCTGTTGTAATCGCCGACCAGCATCTGGGGATCGCTGGTGCCGTCGCGGCGGCGCTGCAAATTCTTCAGCGGTCCGGCGCCGGATTCCGGCAATTCCCAGCCGAAGGTGCTGCGCGCCCAGATGCCGCCGAAATCCGGCGCATTACCGGCCGGTTGAGCCGAGGAGGTGAGAACCGGGACGCAGCCCAGCCCGGCGATCAGGCACAGAATTGCTTTCCGCACAACACGCACTCGCAGACCTCCACGGCCATTTTGCCGGCATGTTCGACTATATCGCGGTTTGCAGCGACGAAAAAACAAATCGGCCGGCTCGCATCCCACGAAGCCGGCCGATTTTTCACATCAGCAGCGCTTAAAGCGGCGCCGCCGGGATGGCAATCTCATCACCCGTCGGGCCCGGCTTGATCATGGGCTTGTCCCAATGGATCAGGCCGCGGAGATTGTCCTTTTCCGTGCCGGCCTTGGAGAGCGTGATGCTGTAGGATTGCTTGTCCTGCGGACCGGCTTTGGCCCATGCCCATTCGGCGACCTGGGCTTGTTCCTTCGCGTCCGTGTGGACGCCCTTATAGCCGTCGCCGGTCGCGTTCACGACCTGCACCCCGGACGGAATGACCAAGCGGATGCTGACGCCTTCGGCCGCCAAGCCTTTGCCGGGAAGCCCGAGATTTTGCACGTTCAGTTTATACGTCACGCCCTTCTCGCCGGGCTCGCCCTTGGTGAGGCGGCCACGGAACGCGGCGCGGAATCCGACATCGGTTTTGATCCAATCGAGGACTTGCGCCAGTTGGGCTTCGGTCACGCGATCGGGATTGAAATTGCCCATGTGAATGCGCACCGGACCATTGCCGGTGCCGAGCTTTTGCGCATGGGTGCGAATGGCGGTCGTGTGGTTGTAGACGAGATCCTTCAGCCAATTGATGTCGGCATTGACCGCGCCCATATCGTCGCGTGGGCCGATCAGCACATTGCCATGGCACTGGCCGCAGCCAATGGTGATCATCACCCGCTGTCCGGCCGGCGCATTCGCCGGGACTTCCGTCTTCCACGGACCGGGTGCCGCCACCTTCGGCATGCTGGCGAAATAGGCGGCGAGATTGGTCAATTCCTGGTCGCTGACCTGTTCTTCGATGAATCTCGGCATGATGCCCCAGGGCTTGCGCACCGCCTGCTTGACCTGATCGGCGCTCAACCCGCGGCCGGCCAGATCGGGCCCGAAGGCGCCTTCCGCCACGCCACCATGGCAATCCTTGCAGCGCAGATCGTTGCTCCAGAGCGCCTTGCCCGCGGCGGCATCTCCGCCGGGAATGGTTTGGGCCCAGGCAGCGGTCTGGCTCATGGGCAGCAGAAGCAGCGCGAACAGCAATTTTTTCATGGATGAAGTCCCTCCCCTTGAGCCCGCCTGACGGGGTGCTCTTCACGTTTAGTTTACACCGCCCAAGGCGCATTCGGCAACGAGCCAAATCGGCTGCCTGACCAGGTCAGACAGCCGATTTGCACGTGTTTGAGACGTGGAATTGGAATGTTTCAGAGCGGCGCGGGGGCGATGTTCACCGCGTCCGTGCTTGCTCCGGTTTTCGGCGCAGGCTTCATCCAGCGGATATTGCCGCGCAAATTGTCGGCTTCCGTCGCCGCTTTGGACAGAGTGATCGTGTAGCTCTGCCGGTCCTTGGGCGCGAGCGCCGGGATTTGCCACACCGCCGCGTTGCCCTGAACGCCCTGATAGCCGTCGCCGGTCGCGCTCACCACATTCACCCCGGCCGGGATCTGCAGCCGGACAGTCACGCCCTCGGCGGTCAGGCCTTTGCCCGGAAGGCCGATATTGTTGACGTCGAGCTTGTAGGTGACACCGTTGGCCGCCGGCTCGCCTTTGCCGAGACGGGCCTGCAAGGGCGCGCGATAGCCGATGTCGTCCCGTGTCCAATAATAGATTTCGCGCAAGGACGCTTCGGTCACGCGCGTGCGGTTGAAATTGCCCATCAACGGCGTGTTGTTGGCATTGGCCGCGCCAATGGCAGCGCGCGCTTTTGGCAGCGCCGTGGTGTGATTGTAGACCAGCGTCGCGAACTCATCGTAATCCGCGTTCACCGTCGCAAGATTGCCGCGCGGGCCGTTGAAGGTTTCGCCATGGCATTGCGCACAGCCGAGATTGACCAGCGCCGCCTGACCCGGAGGCATATCGCCTTTGACCTCGACCTTCCATTTGCCGGGCTCTTGCGCTTTGGGCATGCCGCCGAAATAAGCGGCAAGATCGGCGATCTGTTTGTCGCTGACCTGGGTTTCGACAAAGGCCGGCATGATCCCCCACGGCTTACGGACGGCCTGCTTGAATTCCGCGACGTTCAGGCCGCGTCCCGCGAGATCCGGACCGAACGCACCTTGGCCTTCATCACCATGGCAATTCTTGCAGAGCGCACGGTCCCACACCGCCTTGCCCGCAGCGGCATCGCCACCGGACGCATTCTGTGCAAAGACGACACTCTGCGTGAATGGAAGCACAAGAAGCGCAATCAGGATTTTTTTCACGGCGGGGCCCTCCATAACGGCGAGCCCGCGCGAAACGCGCGAGCTGCAAGCATTCTACAACGAGAGCACGGTCCGGCAAAATTCGCAGCCGGCGATTCCACTCTCCGCATCTGTGATTCAACGATCCCTTCGCGAGCCAAAGCCAAATTGCTCAATTGGAGCCACGACTTGCGTTATCGCTGCCGCTCTTGCCGTCATTGCGCTGCTGGACGCGATCCACGCTGTAGGTCGTTCCGTTCGCGGTGGTGACGCCAATGAAGAATCCGCCGACGCCATTGTCGCGGCGCGGATTGTAGGTGACCTTGATTTTGTCGCCGGGTGCAATGGTGTCCTTTTTCATCCCGCCGGAGCTAAGCCGCCCGACGCTGCCGCCTTCGAAATCCCAAGCGAGCGTGTGGCCATCCGCGCCGGCCACCATCAGCGTCAGCCTCGCATGCGGATTGGTGTATTCGAACGTCTTCACCGTGCCTTCGACGGTTTTGGATGTGGAGAGATTGTAGGCCGCAAGCGAATGGTGAGCCGAAACGGGGAATGCGCAGAGACAGGCACAGGACACGAACGCGAACAAGCGCTTCATGAAGATCCTCCGCAGGCATGCGGCGCATCTGTCGCGCGCCTGAGGGTGATGTTAGCAACTCTCCTCGCCTAGCGAAAATTACAAATACCATTCATATTCTTCGGCCGTGATGCGCTTTCTGAAGCGCGCCAATTCGTTCGCTTTGGTCTCGCGATACAGCGAAACGGCGTCGTTGCCGAAATAAGAGGCGAGCACGCTCGAGTCCTCCAGACGCTTCAGCGCCTCCTCGAAACGGAACGGCAAGGCCAAATCGGGCTCGCGCGAGACATTGCCGCTCGCCAACGGCCCAGGATCGAGTTGGTTGACGATGCCATG
>DATARE010000016.1:0-1555 GCA_036264295.1 Micropepsaceae bacterium
GGCTTCTTCGATGCGGCGGAGACCCAAAAAATCACGCAATGGACCGACGAAGTGACCGCCATGCCGGAAGTTCCGGGCAAGCAGATGGTCTATTACGAACCCAGCCTTCTCGACCCGGCGATGCGTGTCATCCAGCGGATCGAGAATTTCTGCCCCTATCATGACGGCTTCGATGACCTCGTGCGTCACAGCCGGCTGACGCGGGCGGTCGATCAGCTGTTTGGCGCGCCGTCGTGTTTGTTCAAGGAAAAGATCAATTACAAAATGGCCGGTGGCGCCGGGTTCGAACCGCATCAGGATCAGCAGGCGGGCTGGACGCGCTATGCCCCGATCTTCGTCACCGCCCTTGTCGGCATCGACCACGCGACCCTTGCCAATGGCTGTCTTGAGATGCCGACCGTCCGCCGCTTGAGCGCAATGATCGGTGCGGAGTGGCGCCCGCTCACCAAGGAAGAAATGGCGTCGTTCGATCTCATTCCGGTGGAGACGGAACCGGGCGATGTGATTTTCTTCGACAGCTACGTGCCGCACGCCTCCAAGCCGAACCTCACGCCCGAAGCGCGGCGGATTCTGTATCTCTCCTACAATCGGATATCGGACGGCGATCACCGGGCGCAATATTTCGCCGAAAAGCGCGCCAGCTTCCCCCCCGACATCGAGCGGGAACCGGGCAAGGAATACAAATTCCGGGTTTGAATGTTGCGGCGGCTAGCCGCCGGCCATCTGCTTGTCGACCATCTCGTTGATCTTCTTCACCAGACCCGAGGCGCCCGAGCTCGCCACCGTGGAGGCGAAATCGGATCTGCGCAAGGCGAGCTGGCTGACATAGCCATTCAGGTAGATATCCACGACCTTCCATTTGCCGTCGGTCATGTGCATTCGATAATTGAACGGCACCGTGGTTGTGCCCGACTCCAATTTCGATTCCACGATCTTGTCGGCGTTGCGCATCTTGACCATCGGATCGACGGTGAATTTCTCACCGGAAAAACTGGAGAAATTCTTCGCATAATTCGCAATGGTCATGCGTTCGAAGGCGTCGGTGATGGCCTTGCGATCCATCTCGCTCAGCATCTGCCAGGCCGGCCCGACCGAAAGCTGCGTCATCGCCGGAAGGTCGAAGGTCTCGCGTGTGATCCCTGTCAATTGGCGATAGCGCCCTTGCAGCCCGAGTTGCGAGCCCTGCTTCATGGTGTCGACCAGGGCGGCGTAGAATGTCTCGATCTGATGCACCGCCGGATCGGCTGCCGCTTCGGCAGCGCGCGCGACCGGCGCCGCCAACAACAGCAGCACAAACGCCATGGCAAATTTGAACATCCCCGCCCTCGCGCCCGCAAACATCACGCGCGCGACGCTAGGCGATGATTGCGGCAGCATCGTGGTCCCGTCCGAGTGCAGACAGGGCCGCAGCAACAATGGATTTCGCATCGAGGCCGGCAATTTCATACATCCGTTCCGGCGTATCCTGGTCGATGAAGCGATCGGGCAGCACCAGCGGACGGATTTTCAAACCGCGGTCCAACAAACCATCCCAGGCCGCGAAATGCAAAATATG
>DATARE010000021.1:0-3146 GCA_036264295.1 Micropepsaceae bacterium
CACGCGCTGGTATCGGCATATGCCAACGACTTTCTGTTGATGTTCTGGGTTTGTCTGCCGGTCCTGCCATTGCTCTTTTTCATGAGGAAGCCGCGCGCTCTGCCGGCCGGCGGCCCGGAATTGGCGATGGATTAAAGCCGAGCCCCGCGCGAAACGTCGCGTTTCTTCGGGCAGCGCGAATTGCTACAAGCGAGTCGAACTGCTTGGGCTGATCCTGTGATCACGGCGCTTTCCGCATCTTCCACGCGCATCTTCCGGACCTTGGCGCTGTGGCTTGGCCTCGCCGCCCTGATAGTGCAGGGGCTGGCGCCGCTATGCGCGGGCTTTATGACAGAGGCTTCCGCCGGTGCCCCCTCGATTGTGATCTGCACGGCGCACGGCTCGCAAACCGTGCAGATTGGCGCAGATGGGAAGGCCGTTCCCGCCGCACCTTCGACGAATGCAGGGGATTGCTGTTCGGTATGTTCCGTTCCCGGCGGCTTTGCGCTGCCTTCGCCAATTCTCGTGGCGATGCCGTCCAGTGTTATTGCGACATATCTGCCTGCTGTTGCTGCGCCTGTTATCGGGCAGCGCTTTTATTTCTCCTACATCACGCGGGGCCCGCCGCCGGCGGCGAATTCGTTCGAGTTCGCATAGCGGGTGTTGCCCCAAAAGGGAGCGCCCACGCGTATCCCTTTTTATGCAGGAGTTTTCATGTTTTCTGGATACATTCGCGCCGGCATTCTTGCCGGTGCAGCGAGCGCTGTCACGTGCCTCGCCACCGATGCAGCGGCGCATGGTTTTGCCGGTCCGCGCTTTTTCCCCGCAACCATCGCCACCGACGATCCTTTCGTGGCGGACGAATTGGCTTTGCCCACGGTGGGAGTGGTCAAAGACGAAGGCGGGACAAAGACCATCACCTATGCTGCGGATTTCGCCAAGCGTATCACCCCTGATTTCGCGATCGAATTTGGCGCCAGCTATGTTCAGCTGCGGCCCCCAGGCGGGCCCGACACCGATGGCTTCGACAATTTCTCGCTCGGCGCGAAATATTCGCTCGATGTCGATGCCGCGCGCGAAATGATTTTCTCGGTCGGCATAGACGCCGATCTTGGAAACACCGGCGCAAGACGGATCGGGGCCGAAGATTTCACGACGATTTCTCCGGCACTCTTTTTCGGCAAAGGCTTCGGAGATTTGGCGCCTTCCATGAGCTTCCTGCGCGCCTTTGCAGTGACGGGCTCGCTTGGCATCGGTATTCCTACCAAGACCAGAAGTCCGGACGGTGCCGGGGGCTTCGAGGATCACCCCAATACGGTCCAGATGAGTGTGGCACTGGAATACAGCATCCCCTATTTGCAGGGCCAGGTGCGCAATGTCGGGCTTGGCGCGCCGTTCGACCGCATGATCCCGGTGGTCGAATTGGCGCTGGAAACGCCGTTCAACCGCGGCGGCGGCAAGACCACCGGCACGATCAATCCGGGGCTGTTATGGGCGGGCCAATATATTCAGCTTGGCGCAGAAGCCGTCATCCCATGGAACCGTGCGTCTGGGCATAGCGTGGGTTTTCTGGCGCAACTCCACTTTTACGTGGATGATGTATTCCCGGCGACGCTCGGGCGCCCTGTGTTCGGAGATTGACCATGCGCCTGGCCCTCTTTGTTTCCGGTGTTCTGTGTTTTGGCGTGATGGCCAGCGGGGCGGATGCACATGCTTTCCTGGTGCGGTCCGACCCGGCGGTTGGTTCTGTTGCTACGAAGCCGGCTATGCTTCGCTTGGAATTCAGCGAGGCAATCGAGCTTGGGTTTTCGGGCGTGGATTTCACCCGTTCATCGGGTGGCGCCGTTGCGTTGAATGAATTTCGCTTTGCCGATAATGGGCACAAAGTGCTAGTGGCGGATTTGCCGATGTTGGCGCCAGGAACCTACCGCGTGAAATGGCGCGTAGTGTCGGTGGACACACATCGCACCGAAGGCGAGTTCAGCTTCACGGTGAGACAATGACGATGAACACAAATGCAATGAAGAATGATCGGCGTCTCTTTTTCCGTTGTGCAGGTCTGCTCGCGCTTGTCTTGGGCCAGGGGACGCCTGCGTCCGCGCAAATCGTCCTGACGCAGCCGCGCTTCGAAGCGGGGCAGAAATTCGCGGCGTTCTTCAAGGTCGAGCATGGCTGCGGCGGTTCGCCCACCGTCAGCTTGCGCGTCGAAATTCCCGAAGGCGTGGCGGTTTTGGATACGCCGCCAAAGCCGGGATGGACGGTTCATCCGGAAGGCGAAAAAGGCAACATCTCGGCAGTGACGTGGCGGGGGCGGCTGGATCCCAAAGCATCGGATCAATTCGGTCTTTTCGTGAAACTGCCCCCGAATGCGGGGGCAGTTTATTTTCCGGCTCTGCAGCATTGCGAAAAGGGTGAACTGCGTTGGGACGGCATTCCGCGCGCGGGACAATCGCCGCGCGATATCGCGCATCCTGCGCCGATGCTGCAATTGACCGCAGCAACCACACCTGCCAGCTATATGGCAGGCAATATTACGATCGGGCAGGTGTGGAGTGCGGCAACGCCCGGCGGCGCAAGCACAGGCGCGGCCTATATGACCATCATGAACCATGGAACCGTCGCGGACACGCTGCTCGGCGGGACAACACCGGTCGCAAGCGGGTTCGAGATCCATCAAATGTCCATGGCCAACGGAATCATGACCATGCGGCCGATGCCGGGTGGCATCGCAATTCCTGCCGGCAGTACGGTCACACTGGGACCGCAGGCGAATTATCATGTGATGCTGACGGGACTGAAACAGCCTCTGAAAGAAGGCACACATGTTCCCGCGACGCTGAACTTCGCCAAGGCCGGCATGGTTCAGGTCGAGCTTGCGGTGGGCCCAATCGGTGCGCGCGCTCCGGCCGCGGCGTCTGGCGCCATGGGCGCGATGCCCGGCATGGATCATCATTAGACAATGGTTCAACACGAGTCCGGCCGCGCCTATCATCATGGCGATTTGAAATCCGCGTTGCGTGACGCTGCGCGCGGCATTCTCGAAGAACAGGGGCTGAATGCGCTGTCATTGCGTTCGGTTGCGCGACGGGCAGGGGTGTCCCACGCCGCGCCCTACCGTCATTATCAGAGCCGCGAAGCCATGCTCGCCGATATCGCCGTCGAAGGAT
>DATARE010000061.1:0-6244 GCA_036264295.1 Micropepsaceae bacterium
AATTTGGTCAGCTTCTCGACGCCGATGACCAGCACCACATCATAAGCGCCGGCTTGAATCGCCATCACGCCTTGCGCCATCGCACCGGAACTCGACGAGCAGGCATTCTCGACATTGACGATGGGAAGGCCCGCAAGGCCGATGCGGCCCATGATGCGCTGGCCCACCATGGCGCCGCCGCGCGCGGTGCCGGAATAGACGGCCTCGATGCGCTTGGGGTCGATATTGGCGTCTTTGATGGCGGCCTTCACCGCCGGCCAGCCCAGATCGGCGATATTGGTGTCGGGATATTTGCCGAACGGGATCATGCCAACCCCGATCACCGAAACGCCGCTCATGGCGCGCTCCTTCTGAACACGAATGTTTCGATGGCGCCGCTTTCGTCTTCGCCCACTGTCGCGATATCCACCTCGACGGTGTCGCCGATGGCGAGGTCGCCTTTCAGATGCGTGAAGACACGCGCGCCATTGGGCAGATCGACATAGCCGACGCACATCGGCTTGTCCCATTTTTTGGCGGCGACATGGACGGTGGAAAACGCATAGAGCGTGCCGGTGCGCGGCATCGGGGCAGGCACGATGTTCTCGCTCATGCAGGCACAGCAGACGGGCGCGCGCGGGAAGGCGCGATTGCCGCAATCCACGCAGAGCCCGCCGATCAGATAAGCGTGGCCGTTCGCGTCCACTTCCACGGCATCGCCGCAGAGCCGCGTGCTGGGTTTATCCTTGGCTTCGACCGTCATGCGCGTCCTCAGGCCCTCCCCCTTCGACAAGCTCAGGGTGAGGAGGCTTCTATGTGCCCTCATGCTGAGCCTGTCGAAGCATGAGAGAGCGGGGCGCAAGTTCTGTACAACGGATTCCGGTTGCGGGTAAATCAGGACGGATGTCATCCCGGGCGAGCGCGATCGGCGCGAGACCCGGGACCCACAGAGAAGCGGTAGGGTGGGTCCCGGCTCGCACGATGCCAAAGCATCGTTTGGCCGGGATGACAACGTAGCTTGTATCTTAAGGGGGCATAATTGAGCGGGAAATCCATCGGCGCGCGCGTGCTGCGGACCGAGGATGCGCGGCTGCTCACCGGGCGCGGTGAATTCGTCGACGACATCCGATTGCCGGGGATGCTCCATGCGGCGTTCGTGCGCGCCAGCCACGCCCATGCGCGCATCAAGAGCGTGGATGCGTCGGCGGCGCTGGCGCTTCCCGGCGTGCATGCGGTGTTCACGGCGGCCGACATGAACCGTGGGCTTCAGACCACGCGGCTTCCCATGTTGGTTCCCAATCCCCATTCCAAGCTTTCGCGCACCCAATGGGCGCTGGCGAAGGACGAGGTCTGCTATGTCGGCGAGGCCATTGCCATCGTCGTGGCGGACTCACGCCACCTTGCCGAAGACGCCTCCGCGGCCGTAGCGGTGGATTACGAAATGCTGGCCGCGGTGTCCGATTGCCGCGACGCGGTAAAGGACGGCGCACCGCTCGCGCATCTGGGTGCCGCCGACAATAAATCCACGGTCTTCAAGGTTGCTTATGGCGACATTGGGAATGCGTTCGTCCGCGCGGCGCACCTTTATAAGGAAGAGCTATGGCATCATCGCGGCTGCGGTCATGCGCTGGAATGCCGGGGCGTGCTGGCCGATGTCGGACGTGACGGAACGCTCAATGTCTGGTCGTCGACCCAAACGCCGCATTTGGAAAGAAACGTGTTGGCGACTCTGCTGGAGCGCAGACCAGACACCGTCCGTGTCGTTGCGCCCGATGTCGGTGGTGGCTTCGGGCCGAAGGCGATCTTCTACGGCGAGGATGCGGCGGTCGCGGCGGTGGCCCTCAAACTCGGGCGTCCGGTGAAATGGATCGAGGACCGGCGAGAGCATTTCCTGTCCACCACGCAGGAGCGCGATCAATATTGGTCGATGGAAATCGCGCTGGATTCAGACGCGAAGCTGCTCGGTGTACGCGGCACCATGCTGCACGACACCGGCGCCTATCTGCCCTGGGGGGTGGTGATGCCCTATATCTCCGCCACCACCGTGCCCGGACCCTATGAGCTGCCTGCCTATGAATTGGACGTGACGGTGGCGCACACCAACAAGGTCCCGACCACGCCGGTGCGCGGTGCGGGCCGTCCGCAGGCCGTGTTCGCCATGGAGCGGCTGATGGATCGGGCCGCGCGCGAGCTCAATCTCGACCCAGCGGAAATTCGCCGGCGCAATCTTATTCCCGCGGCTCGGATGCCGTATGCGGTCGGGCTGACCTTTCGCGATGGCAAGGCCGTCATCTATGACGGCGGCGATTATCCGGCGGCGCATGAGAAGGCGTTGGCGCTCGCCGCCTATGAGGATTTCCCCCGCCGCCAGAAGACCGCGCGCGAAAGCGGCCGCTATATCGGCATCGGCATGGGCGCCTATGTCGAAGGCACGGGTCTGGGCCCGTTCGAAGGCGTGACGGTGCGCGTGCTCGACGATGGCAGCGTGTCGGTGCAATCGGGTGCTGCGCCGCAAGGGCAGGGCCATAAAACGATGTTCCGGCAGATCGTGGCGGAACAGCTCGGCATCGCCATGGACAATATCCATGTCGCGCTCGGCGACACGGCCGCATTCGCCATGGGCGTGGGCACCTTTGCCAGCCGCATCACGGCGAATGCGGGGCCATCGGCGCTGATCGCATCGCAAACGGTGCGGCAGAAATTGCTGGAGCTGGCGGCGCGCGCGCTGGACGCCGATATCGGCGATCTGCAATGCGACAATGGCCGCGTGGAAGTGAAATCCGGCAACCGCCGCGCGATCGGCTTCGGCGAGCTGGCGAAAATGGCGCAAGGCTTTCCGGGCTTTTCCTTTGCCCCCGGCCAGGTGCCTGGTCTCGAACACACCGCCTATTTCACCCCGCCGCAAGCCGCCTATTGCAACGGTGTGCATGTCGCCGAGGTGGACGTGGATGTCGAAACCGGTAGCGTGCGAATCCTCAATTACAGCGTCGCCCATGACAGCGGCACGCTGATCAATCCGCTGATCGTGGACGGGCAAATTCAAGGCGGCGTCGCGCACGGCATCGGCAACGCGCTGCTCGAATTCATGGGCTATGATTCCAATGCGCAGCCTTTGACCACCAGCTTCGCCGATTATCTGCTGCCCGGTGCGGGGGATGTGCCGAATATAAGGGCGGCGCATTTGGAGACGCCGAGCCCGCTCAACCCGCTGGGGGTGAAGGGTGCGGGCGAGGGCGGCACGATTCCCTGCGCTGCGGCCATCGCTGCCGCGGTGGAGAATGCGCTTGAACCGTTCGGCGTCCGAATCGCCGAGGCGCCCATCACGCCGGCCCGCATCGTGGCGCTGTTGCAGGAAATCCGCCGCCGGCCCTGAAAAATCCCGCGAAAACAAGCTTCAATCCGCTGAAATTGCACACGCGCGCCCATCTTGCGCCACACCCCGGACTGCGGCATGGTTAGACCGTTCCAGCGCGTTGGTCGCCTCAATTCCCCGGCAGTCGAACAATGGCAGCTTTCACATGATCCAAAATCGTTTTCCGACTGTCTTCAGCGTTCTGATCGTTCTGGCCGCGTTGACCGCGCCGGCAAAGGCCGCCGAGGGCGCGCCGGATCCAGGTTCGGAGCGCGAGTTCGGCGCCCGTTTGCAGGTGTGCGGCGCATGCCACGGCACGAATGGGACGCCGAAGAGTGCGAACATTCCGATCATCTGGGGCCAGGACGAAACCTATCTCGTCAAGCAGCTGCATGATTTCGGTAGCGGCGACCGGAAGTTCGAAGTCATGGAATGGATGGCAAAATCCCTGGAGCCGCCGCAACAAGCACCGACAGCAAGCTTCTTCGCCAAGAAAAGCTGGCCGGCAAAAGTTACTCCGGCTGCGGCCACGACGATGCCCAGAGGAATGGCGATCTGCCAGGCATGTCACCAGCCGAATTTCACGGGCGGCTTGCAGGTGCCGCGTATCGCCGGCCAGAATTACGATTATCTGGTCGAGGCGATGCGCCGCTTTGCCAGCGGCGAGCGAAGCAACAATGCCGACATGGTGAAAATCATGCAGGGGATTTCGCCCGCTGACCGGGAGACAATGGCGCATTATCTCGCGGGGCTGTGACCGGCAACGCGGCAGGCTGCCGAGGCTGGGTCGAGTGACGCATTGGTGGGTATACCGAACGCTTTTCAGTTGAACGTGCGACATACATTCGGGCCGAGACAAAGCTCTATCGGAAATTCGGATCACGGAGGCAAACATGGATTCCAATGGCTCTGACCGGAGACGGTTCCTGAAACAAACTGCTGCGCTGGCCGGAGCCGGTTTGGCGGGTGGCGCCCTATTGTCCGTGAACGGACAATCAGCCGAATCTCAAACACAGGCCCCCGGCAGCCATGTCCACGACACGCCGCCACGGCGCGGGGCCCGGTACACCATCGACCACATGACCCACTATACGCCCATCCAGGACTATATGGGGATCATCACGCCGGCGGCGCTCCACTTCATGCAGCAGCATTCCTCGGAGCTGCCGGAGATCGATGCGGACCAGCATCGCCTCACCATTCATGGCATGGTGGATCGTCCGTTGAGCTTCTCGATGGACGATTTGAAGCGGCTGCCGTCGGTGTCCCGCGTTCATTTCGTGGAGTGCCACGCCAACAGCGCACCCAATATCCATGATGCGGACGATCCGAACATGGGACTGCCGGTGCAATATATCCACGGCATGGCGAGCTGCAGCGAATGGAGCGGCGTGCCGCTCTCCGTGCTGTTGAACGAGGCGGGCGTGCAGAAAGAGGCAAGCTGGCTGGTTTCGGAAGGCGGCGACCCGGGCAAATTCACCCACACGCTGCCGCTGGCGAAAGCGATGGACGATTGCTTCGTCGCCTATAACCAGAACGGCGAGCCGTTGCGCCGCGAGCAGGGCTACCCGATCCGCATGATCGTCCCCGGCTGGGAAGGTCCCTTCAATGTCAAATATCTGCGGCACATCAAGGTCGTGGACCAGCCCTACATGACCTGGAACGAAAGCATGAACCATTCCGTCCCGAGACCCGATCTCGGCGGCAAATCGCGCTGGTATCATTTCCAGTGGGGGCCGAAATCCGTGATCACGCGCCCCTCCGCCGGCATGGAAATGCGCAAAGGTTATGTCCAGATCACCGGGCTCGCCTGGTCCGGCGCCGGCATGGTCAAGAAAGTCGACATCTCCACGGATGGCGGCAAGACCTGGAAAGAAGCAAAGCTTCAGGGGCCGATCCACTCAAAGGCGCATACGCGGTTCACCTTCGACTGGGCTTGGGATGGACAAGAGGCGGAACTGCAATCCCGCTGCACGGACGAAACGGGTGACGTTCAGCCATCCTTGGCGGAATTGAACACGCACTGGGGCAACACCATGGACGACTGGCGCAAACTCACCAAGCCCCGCGCCATTCATTTCAACGCCATTCAGCCGTGGAAAGTAAACCGCGACGGGAGCATTCGCGATGCGATGTTCATTTAAGGTCCTCGCCTCGGCGGCAATCCTCGCCGTCCCCGTGGCCGCACTGGCGGCATCGCCTACCTATAATGTGGGCACGCCGCTGAGCCAGGCAGAAATCCAGAACTTCGACCGGATCATCGGCCCGGAAGGGAAGGAACTTCCTGCTGGGCGCGGAACCTCGAAAGAAGGCGCCGTGATCTTTGCCCAGCGCTGTGAGGTTTGCCACGGGAAGAACGGGGAAAATGGCATCGTCCGGCGCCTTGTGGTCGGCAAGCCTGGCCAGCCCTATCGCGGCAATTTCTACGGGCAGGAAGCCAACGGGCCGAGTTACTACCCGTATCCGACCATCACGTGGGACTATATCAACCGCGCGATGCCCGCGAGCAATCCCGGATCGCTCAAACCGGATGAGGTCTATGCCTTGGTGGCATTCCTCTATTACCGGAACGGCATCATCAAGGAAGACGAGGTGATGGACCGGAACACGCTGCCGAAGGTCGAAATGCCAAACAAGAATGGCTTCGTCCCGGCAAAACCGGTGTATCCGATCGATCCCAAACAACCCAGCTGGTACTGAGCGCTCGCGGCATCCTCCTTACGCGTCACGGTGAATTGACCGGCGACGCGTAAAGGTTTGGTGCCAGAGCGGATGCGGTTCTGGAGAAATTTGCGTTCTTTCGGAATCACCTTCGACTGTCATCCCGGCCGAGTGGAGCGAGTGCCGGAACCCACTGCGCCGTCGTCTCGGTGGGTCCCGGATAGCCGCTGGCGCGGCTTCCGGGATGACAGT
>DATARE010000073.1:0-2988 GCA_036264295.1 Micropepsaceae bacterium
AGAATTGTCGGGAAATCAGAATCCCAGATGCCGCGTCAGCGCACTCACGACGCGCGCGACGTCGCCGTCGTGCATGGCCGGATAAAGCGGCAGGCTGAGCGTCGCCGCGTAATAGGCATCCGCACCGGGAAGATGGGCCACGCCATAGCGCGAGGCATAATAGGGTTGGCGGTGGACCGGAATGTAATGGACCTGCGTGCCGATACCTTCGGCGGCAAGCGCACGCATCAAAGCGGCGCGCGACAGCCGGGCCCGGTCGAAATCGATGCGCAGCGGGTAGATATGCCAGGTCGTCAATGAACGGGGATCGCGTTTCAGCGGCCGCACCAACGCGGCAAAGGGCGCCAGCAATTCGTCATAAGCCGCAACGAGAGCGCGCCTGCGTGCGGTGAAGCGGCCGAGCTTGGCAAGCTGCGAGATGCCGAGCGCAGAATTGATATCGCTGATGCGGAAATTGAAACCGGGCGCTTCCACTTCGTAATACCAGGGATTGACAGCACCATTTGCATCGAACGCCGCGTCGCTGCGCACGAGCTCGCTCGCTTCGCGCGTCACGCAATGGTTGCGCGCTCGCTTAAGCCGGCTTGCCAGATCGGGATCGTTGGCCGTAACAGCGCCGCCCTCGCCCATGGCGATGGTCTTCACCGGATGGAACGAAAATGTGGTCAGGTCGCAATGCGCATTGGCGCCCACCGGCAGCAGCGCGCCGCTTTCGTCTCGCCACGCGGTGCCGAGCGCATGCGCGGCATCTTCGACAACATACATGCCGCGCGCCCGCGCCAGTTTTGCAATGGCAGGCATGTCGCAGCTTTGGCCGGCGTAATGGACCGCAAATACCGCATCGGCCCGGCCGTCCGGACAGCGCGCGAGTGCGGCTTCCAGATCGGAGGCGCGCATCAAACCGGTATTGGGATCGACATCGCAAAACACGATCTCCGCGCCCCGAAGATGTGGCGCGCTCGCGGTCGCGACAAAGGTCATCGCCGGCACGATGATGGTGTGACCCTTGCCCAAGCCCAAAGCGCTGGCGGCGAGATAAAGCGCCGACGTGCCGTTGGAGCAGGACACCGCCGCGCGCGCGCCGGTGACATCGGCAAGGTTCCGCTCGAACCGTTCGACCAGAGGGCCGGTGGTGAGATAATCGCCCCGCAAGGCTGCGGTTACGGCCGCAATGTCATCGTCCTCGATACATTGGCGTCCATAGGGAAGAACGCCCGCTCCGCTGGTGAGACCCGGCTGAGATAGGAGCGTCTTCGCAGCCGCGCCTGGATTGCGCATTTACTCGAACGCGTGCGCGAGCAGGGCCTGAAGCCCGCGCGCATCGAGGCGCTCCGGGTTGCTGTCGCTGGAATATTGGAACCCTTCGGGCACCGGCTTGCCGCCGCGGTTGAGATAGGCCTCGCGTGCCGCCGCCGCAAAACTGGCGAGAATGATGAAGCGGTCCTCGATCTCCACAGTCCAACGCGAATCGTCGGCCGGGATCATGGTCTCGTGCAGCTTTTCGCCCGGCCGGACGCCGACATTGTGCTGCGCCAGCTTGGGACCCAGCAGAGTCGCCAGATCGACAATCGTGGTGGAAGGGATCTTGGGGACGAAGATTTCGCCGCCGCGCATCATCTCCATGCTCGACAGCACGAAGTTCACGCCTTGAGTCAAGGTGATCCAGAAGCGCGTCATGCGTTCATCGGTGATGGGAAGCGAGGTGGCGCCCTCTTGTGCCAATTTGCGGAAAAACGGCACCACGCTGCCACGCGACCCGAAGACATTGCCATAGCGCACCACGGCGAAGCGTGTGCCTTCGCTGCCGGCGAGATTGTTCGCCGCGACGAAAATCTTGTCGGAGGCGAGCTTGGACGCGCCGTAGAGATTGACCGGGTTCGCCGCCTTGTCGGTGGAAAGCGCGATGACCTTTTTCACATTGCGGTGGAGCGCCGCATAAACCAGATTCTCGGCTCCGAACACATTGGTACGAATGCACTCGAAGGGATTGTATTCCGCGGTCGGCACCTGCTTCAGCGCGGCCGCATGAATCACATAATCCACGTCCCGCAGCGCCAATTCCAGGCGGTCGCGGTCGCGCACATCGCCGATGAAGAAGCGCAGAAAGGGATATTTCTCCGGCGGGAAGGCTTGGGCCATCTCGAACTGCTTCAACTCGTCGCGCGAGAAGATGATCAGCCGGCGCGGCTTGTAGCGCTCGATCACCGTTTTCATGAAATGCTTGCCAAAGGACCCGGTGCCGCCGGTGACCAGCACGGACTTGTCGTTCAGATCGAGCCAGGGCTGGCCGAAATCGCGCAATGTGCTGGTCGTCTGAGCGGGCGGAACGGCTTCCACATTCCGAAATGCCACAGCGGGTTTGGCCATGCCTTCATCCTCTGAACTTGGTGGATGAAAGGTGCATGAAATTGGTTGATTAAAGGTGCACGCAGATGGTTATCAAATTCTTGCGGCGGCAATGGAAAACCGCGCCCGCCGCGCGCTGTTGCGATAGGGCGTAGGCCGCCTTGTGTCGTCCAGTTCCAGCATGGACAGGGCCAGTTGGCAGAAAAGGCTGCCGCCCATCTTGCGATAGGTCAGAAGGCCCAAAAGCGGCGCAATTTCGCGATCGACCTCCACGCGGACGGCGCGCTTGCCGTCGGATAGGACCGCCCACCCTTCCGTCATGCCGAGGCCGCAGGCTGCCGAGACCAGAAACGACACCGGCGCACCATGGTCGATATCGGTCCCGCCCAGCGCAAATCGCTCCGGGCTAAAGCCGCCATTGTGGGTGGTGAGCGTCAGCGCCTCCCAATCGAACGCATCCGGGATAAGGGTGACATGCCCGAGCCGGAGCGAACCCTTGCCCCATTCCGTCCAATCGAACGCGATGTCGAATTCCACCCGGGGCTCCCGGGCACAGAACCGCAGCGTCTTTTCAATCGGCCCCAGCGGTGTCTGGATCACGCCTTGAACCAGCACGTCCTCGCCGTCTTGCGAAATCCGTGT
>DATARE010000124.1:0-4605 GCA_036264295.1 Micropepsaceae bacterium
TGGTTCGTGGGCTTTGCCTTCGCCTCCATCGGGATCGGCGCACTGGTTCCCGCGGCGATCATGTCCATCGCTTCCGCCAATCTTTTCAGCCGCAACATCTATCGCGAATTCATCAATCCCGATTGCAATCCGCTTCAGGAATCGCGCATGGCCAAATCCATGTCGCTGGCGGTCAAGGTGGGCGCGCTGATGTTCATCATCTATCTGCCGCATGAATATGCCATCCAGATGCAATTGCTTGGCGGCATCTGGATCATCCACACCTTCCCCGCGCTGATCTTCGGCCTCTACACGCGCTGGCTCAATTCCAAGGCGCTGCTGATCGGCTGGGCGGTGGGCATGATTTCCGGCACCTGGATGGCCGCGAGCCTGAATTTCCAAGCGATCTATCCGCTGGTGATCTTCGGCACGCAGATACGGCTGTATATCGCCATATTGTCGGTGCTGTTGAATTTCGCCGTCAGCATCGTGCTGACGCTGGTGTTCAACGCGATGGCGATGTCACGGCGGGACGAAACGATGCCGGCGGATTATTACGCGCTGGAAGGGATCGGCGGCGGCGGCCACTGATTTCGGGTTGAACCCACACTGTCATCCCCGGCCGAGCAGCCGAAGGCAGCGAGGGGAAGGGGAGCCAGTTGTCGACCGAAATGTGCTGTTTTTAAAGAAATGGGTCCCCTTCCCTCGCCGCGCTGACACGCGGCTCGCCGGGGATGACAACGATTTTGATTCAGACAGAGTGCACCCGCGCTACGACCAGGGTTGGCCTTCATAAAGCCAGGACAACCCTTCAAACGTCACGTTCTTGACATAGGCGTTGCGCAATTCCCGGCGCACGCCTTCGGCATGATTGAACTCGCCATAGAGCCGCGCGGTCAGCTGCACGCGCCCGGTCCGCAGATAGCGCGCCTTCCAATAGGCGGTTAAACCCTCTTCCACGCTGCCGGCCTCATCGAGGCATTTCGCGATGGTGACCGAATCTTCCAGCGCCATGCCCGCGCCTTGCGCGAGATATTGCAGCATTGGATGCGCCGCATCGCCGAGCAACGCCACGCGGCCCTTGCTCCATTCCTTGATCGGTTCGCGGTCGCAGAGCACCCACATGCGCCATTCGGTGATCTTGTTGAGCATCTGCTTGACGAAATCGCAGGTGCCGCTGAAGCGTTCGTGCAATTCCTTCGGATCGCCGGTGGCGTTCCAGCCTTCCTCGTAGCGGTCGCTGTGAAAAACCGCGACCAGATTGAACAGCTCGCCGCCACGCAGCGCATAATGCACCAGATGGCATTTCGGCCCGGCCCACAGGATCATGTCCTCGCGCCGCAGATCGGGCGGAATTTCGGATTCCGGCAGCACCGCGCGATAGGTGATGTGGCCCGACACGCGCGGCGGCCCATCGCCTATCAGCTTGGACCGGATTTTCGACCATAAGCCGTCCGCGCCGATGAGAGCGGGCGTGTTGTAGGTCCGGCCGTCGGCGGTCGTGACGCGCACATGGCCGCCCAAATCTTCAAAGCCGCTCACCTTGCACGAGGAATGAAGCTCGACCAGCGGCGAGGCGCTGCACGCATCGAGCAGCACTTTGAGCAAGTCCGCCCGATAGATCAGCGCGTAGGGCGCCTTGAAACGCTGTTCGAATCCGCCCAGCGGAATGGCCACCGCTTCTTCGGCCGTCACCGCATCCATCATGACCAGCGCACGCGGAAACGAGGCCAGCGGTTTCGCGGCCGCTTCCACGCCAAGCGCGCGAAGACAGCGCCAGGAATTGGGGCCGAGCTGAATGCCGGCGCCGATTTCCTTGAATTCGGGCGCCTGTTCCAACACCCGGCAGCGATAGCCGCGCTGTGCCAGCGCCAAAGCGGTCGCCAATCCGCCGATACCGCCGCCGACAATGACGATCGGATCGGCGCTGTTCTTCAAGCTGTTCATTTCCAACCGGTGTTGTTCGATGACTTAGAGAGACGGAATCGGTGCGCGCTCTTCGCGCCAGAGGTTGAGCTTTTCCTGCACCGGCCGATCGGAAAACTGGAACAGCACCAGATCGTCATCGGCCTGGAATTTGCGCCAGGCCCAGGAGGGAGCGACAAACACATCCTTCGGTGAAAGCATGAACTCCTTGTCGCCGATGGTCGCACGGCCCCGGCCCTCCGCAACGGCGAAAATGGTCCCGTCGGTCGAGCGATAGGGTTCGGTGGCGAAGCCTTTGGGCACAAGCTGAATCGCCGCTCCCATGGTCGGCATGACCCAATCGCCGGTGCGGGGATGGGCATAGCGCATGCGGATGCCGTGGCAGCGGTCCCAGGCGGAATAGGTCTTCATCCGCTCCAGCGTCTTGCGCGTCTGGTCATAGGGATAGCGCATCAAGGGCGAGTTCGGCGAAATCGGGGCGTCGTCGATGGGCAGGAGATTGGCGCCATATTGCGTCTGGCTCATTTCCTTTTCACGCGTGACCTCCTGCTCCTTGCGGTTGGAATTCTGCGAGAAGCTGGCATCCAAGAGACGCACCAAGGCGATATCCAGGCCATCCATCCAGACGATGGGTTCCTCGGTCTCGTTCTGATGATCGTGCCATTGCCAGGAGGGCGTGAGGATCAGATCGCCCGGATACATTTCGAACCGCTCGCCATCGACCGTGGTGGTGGCACCCTTCCCTTCCAGGATGAAGCGAAGCGCGCTTTGCGAATGGCGATGCTGCGGCGCGACTTCGCCCGGCATCACCAGCTGAATTCCCGCATAGAGCGAATGGGTGATCGAGGATTCATTCGGCAACCCGGGATTTTCCAGCACCAGCACCCGGCGCTCGGCCTGTTCGGCCGAGATCATGCTGGCCGATTCGAACAGAAGCGGCCTGACCTCGGTATAGCGCCATTGCGCCGGCACCACCGGGGTCACCGGCTCGGGCGTGACCAGGTTCTTCAGAACCTCCCAGAGCGGGGCCATGTTCGCGTTGGCGAGCCGCCCATAATAGCGCGCGAATTCGTCGGCGTTCTTCCGCAATGCCGCGTGGCCATCCATTGCTTCCACCCTGGTCGAAGTTCCATCTCTATATAGGTCCGGGGGCCCGCCGCGGCTAGACTTTATGGCTGGTGTAGAGCGGCTTGGGGAACAATTCCTCAATCGTCAGCAGCCGCTTACAGACGCCCTGCTCATAGGCGTATGACAGGAACGCCTCCAGGGTTTTGCGGTTTTCCTCGATTCCGTAGGGGAAATAATCGTCGCCCAGAAGCGCCTTTCCCCGCATCGCATACTCGTCCGCCCAGGGGATCGGGAACAGCGAAACCGTCCCATCCATGGCGCGCGCGACGCTGCGGCGTTTGGCCTCGTTAAAGGCGTTGAACAGGCTTCTGGCCGCCCACGGATTGGCCTTGAGCACGTCGCGCCGCACCGCGACCGCATGCATGATCGGGAAGATTCCGGTCTCTCTGTAATAATCCGCCTCGACCTGCTGATGGTTTTCGAAGAAGCGGCGAATGTTCGGGTGCCCGGAAATGAACGCATCCGGCGCACGGGCCGCGAGCACCGCATCGAGCTCGCCCGACAGCAGCATGCCATTCAGCGATTTCTCGGGCATGCGTGTGAGCGTGACGCCAGGGGGAAGCTTCAGGTCGACCTTTTCGACCCGGCCCGGCTGATTGACGCCCGCCTGTACCCATTGGATGGAGGCCAGATCGATGCCGAATTGATGTTGCAGAAAGCCGCGCGAATAGACCGCTGCGGTCTGGGCCCATTCGGGGACGCCGACGCGCCGGCCTGCAAGATCGGTGATTTTCGCAATCGGTCCGTCCTTGCGCACATAGAGCGAGGAATGGCGGAACACGCGCGACGGGAAAACCGGAAGCGCGTAGAAACTTTCGTCGCCCTGCGCGGTCAGCGCCACATATTTCGCGAACGAAATTTCGGAAACCTCCCACTCCTTGTAGACGATGAAGCGGTAGAAGATTTCCTCGACCGGCAGATTGAGACAAGTGAGTTCGATGCCTTCCACGGGCACGCGGCCCAAGGCCAAATCGCGGACATGGTCATAATCGGGCATCGCCGCTGTCAGCGGTAGCTTCTTCATAATCGGCTCCAAATGGTGGTTTCAAATTTCGATGTGCGTGGGATGAGCCGCGTCCCCCGCGGCGCCAAACCTCAGTGGGCGAACCCTCCGGCTTTGGCGAAAGGAATCTCGCCTTCGCGGCCATCACGCGCACGCTTGGCGATGTACATGGCATAAAGCGAAGCCGCGCAGAACAAGAAAGGAATGGAATCCAACAGCAGCAAGGTCGGGCGCGGTATCCCCATGGTCAGCAGATAGCCGCCCAGAATGGGCCCCGCCAGCGAACCGACGCGGCCGATGCCAAGGCCCCATCCCGCACCGGTGGCGCGCATATAGGTGGGGTAGATCGTGCCGGCCAGCGCATTCAATCCGATCTGGCCGCCGAGCACGCCCAGCCCCGCCATCAGCATATGCGGGATCAGCACGCCATAACCCGCGTGCAGGCCGAGTGCGGCAACGATGGGCGCGGTGAGAAAAAAGGTCAGCGCAACCACGCGTATGCCCATCCGGTCCAGCAGGAACGCGATGAGGAAGCTGCCGATGGCGCCGCCCATCTGGAACATGCCCAT
>DATARE010000168.1:0-7267 GCA_036264295.1 Micropepsaceae bacterium
CTCCTGAACATGGACCCTGAGACGATGCGCACGGCTCTTTATGGCGACAATCCCATGACGGTCGCCCTCGCCTGCCGCGCTGCGGGCATTGACAAATCGGTTTTCCAGACGGTCTACAATCTTTCCCGCCATCATCGCAGTGTTCTGGCCAAGCTGACCGACTCCGATCACAAGGAAATCGGCACCATTTTCACCGATGTAAAAAAAGCTGAAGCTTTGCAAAGGCTTAAGTCCGAAGCTGCGTAGATTGGAAATCTCGCCCCCGGCTTGCTACATGTAAGCCATGATTGATCCCTTCGGCCGTTCTGTAAATTATCTCCGCGTTTCGGTGACCGACCGCTGCGATTTTCGCTGCGTCTACTGCATGCCCGAACATATGACGTTCCTGCCGAAAGCCGATGTGCTGTCGCTGGAAGAGCTCGATCGCCTGTGCGGCGCCTTTATCCGGAAGGGTGTGAGCAAGCTTAGGCTCACCGGTGGCGAGCCATTGGTGCGCCGCGAGGTGATGAAGCTGTTCCGTTCGCTGGGGCGCCACCTCGAAAGCGGTGACCTGAAAGAACTCACCGTCACGACAAATGGCAGCCAACTGGCACGCTTTGCCGGCGAGCTTGCGGAATGCGGCGTGAAGCGCGTGAATGTTTCCGTCGATACGCTGGATGCGGACAATTTCCGGAAGATCACGCGCTGGGGCGATCTTTCCAAAGTTGTCGCCGGGATCGATGCCGCGCAGAATGCCGGTCTCAAGATCAAGATCAATGTGGTCGCGCTGCGTGGCGTCAACGAGTACGAAATTCCCGATCTGATTGGCTGGGCCCATGGCCGCGGAATGGATATCACCCTGATCGAGACAATGCCGATGGGCGATATCGATGGCGACCGCACCGAACAATATCTGCCGCTATCGCTCGTCAAAGCCGAGCTTGGCAAGCGCTTCACGATGGAGGCGCTGGATGATCGCACTGGCGGACCCGCCCGCTATGTGCGGGTGCGTGAGACCGGAGGGCGTCTCGGATTCATTACGCCGCTGAGTCACAATTTCTGCGAATCATGCAACCGGGTAAGACTGACCTGCACGGGCATGCTGTATATGTGCCTCGGACAGGATGACTCCGCTGATCTGCGCGCGCCCTTGCGCAGTTCCCCGGACGATGCGGTGCTCGATGCGGCCATCGACGAAGCCATCGGCCGTAAGCCCAAAGGGCATGATTTCATTATCGATCGCCGTCACAACCGCCCGGCCGTCGCGCGCCCGATGTCGCTCACCGGCGGCTGATCGTCTTCGATGGCGGAAAAGCTCCATTTCGTCGCGTCCACCTCTTTGGATGCGCAAGCCGTCCTTTCGCGCTTGCGCGAACGCCATGGTGACGCTGGCCCCGACGGCGCCACGGTGATCGTGGCTTTGGGCGGTGACGGATTCATGCTGCAGACGCTGCATGCGTTTCTCGGCAAAGGCGTACCGATCTACGGCATGAATTTCGGCTCGGTGGGCTTTCTGATGAACGAGTTGCATGAGGACGACCTGCCCCAGCGGCTGGCGGCGGCGACAGCAACGCAGGTGCATCCACTGCTGATGAAAGCGCAAACCGAGCAAGGAATGCGCGAGGCCCTCGCCTTTAACGAAGTTTCGCTGCTGCGTGAAACCCGCCAGGCGGCCAAATTGCGAATCGTCCTCGACGGCAAGACGCGGCTGAACGAGCTGATCTGCGACGGTATTCTGGTTTCCACCCCGGCCGGCAGTACGGCGTACAATTTGTCCGCTCATGGGCCAATTCTCCCTATCGATTCGGCGCTGCTTGCGATGACGCCACTTAGCGCCTTCCGGCCACGCCGCTGGCGCGGCGCCCTGCTCCCTCATGAGGCCCAGATTCGATTCGACATATTGGAACCGGAAAAACGCCCGGTGAGCGCCACTGCGGATGCTCATGAAGTGCGCGACGTCATACGCGTCGACATTGCGGAAGACCGCAGCACAACCATGACGATGCTGTTCGATGATGGTCACAGCCTGGACGAACGCATTCTCGCGGAGCAATTTCTCTATTGAGCACATGAAAATCGCGCCGAAATTTGCGATTGGACGGCTCTGCTAAACGCGCCGTTAACTTCATAAGTCTAGTTTGAGCAAGGCAGCTATGCGGCCCGAGAGACGGGCACCAAACAGCTATCTAAGATGCGTTAAACCGCCAATGAGCTACCGTTTAGACCGTGTCAAAGTCCTCGTCATCGACGACAACTACCATATGCGCATGCTCGTGGGGACGGTCCTCGAAGCGGCAGGCATCAAGACCGTGTACGACGCAGCGAGTGGCGAAGACGGCTGGAATATTTTCAAACAATCGCCGTGCGATATTGTCTTTGTGGATTGGGTCATGGGCGGCATGAACGGTCTGGAATTCACCGACATGGTCAGGACGTCGCCCGACTCTCCGAACCCTTTTGTTCCGATCGTCATGTTGACCGGCCACACCAGCATGGACCGTGTCAACGCTGCGCGCGATGCCGGCGTGAACGAATTCCTCGCGAAGCCGGTGACATCGAAGGCCATTCTGAACCGGCTCGTCACCTTGATCGAGCATCCACGCCAGTTCGTGCGCACCCGAGTTTATTTCGGCCCGTGCCGCCGCCGCCGCAAGGAAGGCGCCTATCATGGTCCCGAACGCCGTTTATGCGAGCTTGCATCCGAGAATACCCAATCGAGCGCGGCCTGATTCCCGCTAGGAGAGACGTCATGGCAAAACACCAGCCGATCGAAATTTTCATGCCGCCGAATATCCTCAAAGCCAAAGTCGGCGGCAGCGGCGGCATTGATTCCGGTGCGGTTCAGCGGGCTGAAGAGGCCATGGAAGAACTCAAGGTCGAGTTCGCGGGCTGGATTGTCGAAGACATCAACCGTCTGACGGAAATGCGCCGTGAATATGAGATGCAGAGCGATAACGCCCATCTCGGCAATCTTTATCGCGCCGCGCACGATTTGAAGGGCCAGGCGACAACTTTCGATTTCCCGCTGGTGGCACGCGTGGCATCGTCCCTGTGCAAGCTGACAGACGATACCAGCTACGGCTTGGATTTGCCGGTCGCGCTGATCGATGCCCATGTCGATGCGATCAAGGTCATCGTCCGTGACGGCGTGAAGGACCCGAACAACAGAACGGCAATCGTTCTTGCCACCGAACTCGAACGTCAGGTTGGTGCATTCCTGGAGAAGACCGCCGGCGTTTAAGAACGCTATCGCGTTAGATCTTTTCGAGATGGCCGCCCTCAGGGGCGGCCATTTTGTTTTGAGTATGGACCGGCAGGAGCCGGACAAGAGCTGAGTGAAGAAAGCTTTCTGGCGTTTCCGGACTATCCTGCCCGCCGCAGGGCTGCAGGCGAAAGCGCAGCAAGCATCTGAACCAAGCCAGGGGATAGCAGCGCCGGTGATTGCGGGATGATCTGCGGCACGCTCGGCACAGTGGAAAGCGGGGTGCTGCCGAAATACGCGTCGCTGCGGCGCAATTCGCTTGGGGTGCTTTGATCGGGTTGAACTGCGGCTGTGATCTGCATGTGCTCCGGTTCAGCGAATGAAGCAAACAGAGAACTCACATCCACAGCGCTGGAATTCGGCGCCACAATGGCCGGCTGAGTTTGGGCAGGGATCGCCTGAACTGCCGCCGGCGTTTGGCCATCCGACGGATTCACGGCCCAGGCGTAGAGTTCCCCGACGGTCTTGGCGGTGCCGTCGGCATGATAGAAGACCGACTTGTTCGCTTTGGCCGCCTGCGGAAATGCGGCATCGGCGGGTGCGTTCGGATTGCGTTCCTTCAATTCAATGAGATGGCGGGCGCCGGCTGGGCCCAGGAAGTGCGCCGCGTACAATTCACCGCCGCAGACTTCACGCCCCAGAGCGCATTCCAGCGATTGTTTGGTTTGCTTGGCACCCTCGCACGCCATGAGCGCTGAGACTTGCGGATCTTGCCGCAAGGCAAGAATTGCCGATTTGGTTTGAGCCGATGCGACGGCATAATGACCATCGCTGCCCTGCTGAATCGAATTCGCGTAGGAGCCCAGGCCGTAGCGTTCGCCAAAGCGCTTGACCAGGCCAAGCCAGGTCTGATCGACGAACTGAAACAACCCGGTGGCCGAGGAAGTCTTTGATTTCGCCTGGGTATTGAGACTGCTCTCGCGCATGGCGGTGTGCAGCAAAAAGTCGAAATCCAGGCCCGTTTTGCTGCTCGCGGCACGCAGAGCGGCCAGAACATCGCTGTGGGCGGTCGGGGTAACGGACGGAACGTCGGAAATCATGGGCTACGCGCTTTCTGCACTCGGGCGATCCCTCGCAATCTGCGTGCCAAGTCCTAAGATTTCTCAAAGAAACTCGCGCAGCTCCGCGGTCATGTGCAAAAGATCAGCTTGCGCATAGGGAATTGCCTGGCCCGCACCCCATACGGTGCCAGGCCAAGTGGCGTCGGCTTTGGTACGGGCCACGACATGGATATGGAGCTGCGGCACCACATTGCCGATCATGCCGATGTTGATCTTGTCGCAAGAATTGCGCCCCTTCGCCCAGGCCTTCAGCCGTTCGGCGGCACGGCTGGTTTCGCCCGTCAGAGTCGTGCGGGACATTTCGTCCAGATCGAAAATCTCGCTCACATCGGCGCGGCGCGGCACCAGAATAAGCCAGGGATAGCGCTGGTCATTCATCAGCAGCACGCGCGAGAGCGGCCAATCGGCGATGAACGCCGTATCGGCGGCCAGTCTCGGATGCAGTTCAAAATGCATGGCGTGCGTTCACGAACGAAACCGTTGCGGATTGAAGGACTCCACGGCAACGCGTGGGTTCTGGTTGAGGATAAGGCGGCACAGCGTGTCGGCCACGGCGGGTGCGAAGAGAATGCCGTTGCGGAATTGGCCGCCTGCCACATAAAGCCCGCCAAGAGCGGTTGCGCCCAACACCGGCACATCGTCCGGGGTGCGCGGACGCAAGCCCGCCCACATCTCGGCCACGCGCCATTCCGCAAGAGCCGGAATGAGTCGCGAAGCAGACGCCAGCAGCGATGCTCGCACCTCGCGGGAAATCGAAGTGTCGAAGCTTGCATCCTCGACTGTCGCACCGACGAAAAGGCGCGTGTTGCGCGGCACGAGATAGACGCCCTCGCCCCAGATCAGCGCATGCGGCAGCGGGATTCCGGGCGGCGGTTCGCAGGCAATCATCTGACCCTTGACCGGCTTCACCGGCGGCAGGAGATCCGGCCCGATGCCCCCAATGAGATTCATCCAAGCGCCGCAGGCAAGCACAACGATATCGGATTCGAACGATCCTTCGGCTGTGATCACCGCGCGCGCGCGCCCATCCTGAACCAGGACCGAACGTACATCGCAATGCTCACGCAATTTTGCACCGGCCCTGATGACGGCCACCGAGAGCGCATCCGTGAGGGCGCGGTTGTCCACCTGTGCATCGCCCGGAACGTAAAGCCCACCGAGCAGCGCATGCGACAGCAAAGGCTCGCGCTCACGCAATTGAGCGGACGAAAGCCAAACGGCATTTCCGCCGTTCGCCTGACGAATCGCGTAGTTTTGAAGCGTGTTTGCCCGCGCCGAATTTTCGGCGATCAGGAGCGAACCCGTCTCCGCATAAGAAACGGACCGCCCGCTCGTGGCTTCCACGGCCTTGGCAAAATCGGGCCATTGCGCCCGGGCGCTGATCGCGAACTCCATTATCGGGCTGGTTTCGTGGCCGAGTTCGGCCCCCGGCGCGATCATACCGGCCGAAGCCCAGGTCGCGCCCCTGCCCGCCACGCCGCGTTCCAGGATCTCGACATCCATGCCCGATTCGGCAAGCCGCCAGCCGATGGCGAGCCCGGCCACACCCGCGCCCACGATAAGGACCTTCATGGGTTTTCGACTGTCCGATAGAGCATATCTTCGCTTAAGCCCCTTGGCACAGCCGATCAAGCCACCACCCGGGGATGACGGGATGTTCCTCGGGCCCTATAGTCCGGCCCACAAAAACTAAGGGTTTCAGCATGGAATGAGCCGCTTTCTGCGGGGATTTACCCACCCGGCAGGATGCGCTGTTTCAGCTCAACTCCAACAGCATCGAATCCCATTAATAGGGAGCCCCGCGACGTGAAACTGAAGTGGATAGGGATATTTCTGATGGCGAGTTTGTATTCGGTCCAGAGCTTCGCAGCCGGCAATGGCGACCGCTATGTCGGGGCGCCTTTTGCGACACGCGCCCCCGTGATTGCCCAGCACGGCATGGCCGCGACGATGCAGCCGCTCGCTTCTCAGATTGCGATCGATGTCCTGAAGAAGGGCGGCACGGCCGTCGACGCTGCCATTGCCGCCAATGCCGCGCTCGGGCTGATGGAACCTGTGTCGTGCGGAATCGGCGGCGATCTTTTCGCCATCGTTTGGGACCCCAAGACCAAGCACCTCTACGGTTACAACGGCTCCGGCCGTTCTCCCAAGGGGCTGACCCTCGCCGACATGAAGCGCAAAGTCGGCGACCGCAATTATGTGCCGGCATTTGGTTCGCTGTCAGTCACCGTACCGGGCACCGTCGATGGCTGGTACGCACTCCACGACAAGTTCGGCAAGTTGCCTATGGCCGATCTGCTGCAGCCCGCCATCAATTATGCGCGCGATGGTTTTCCGGTCAGTCAGTTCATCGCGGCTTTGTGGGCGGCGAACATGGAAGGCCTCGCCTTCTCCAGCGATGTGGAGGAATTCGAGAACGCGCAGAAGACTTACCTCGTCAATGGCGCATCCCCGGTCCAGGGTCAGATCTTCAAGAACCCCGATCTCGCGCGCAGCTATCAGGCGCTCGCACAGGGCGGGCGGGACGTTTTCTACAAGGGCCAATTCGCCAAGACGATGGATGCCTATTTCCGCCGCATCGGTGGCGCGCTGCGTTACGAGGATTTCGCCGCCCATAAGGGTGAATGGATCGATCCAATCTCGGTGAATTACCGCGGCTACGACGTGTATGAGATGCCGCCCAATGGGCAAGGTGCGTCCGTGCTCGAGATGCTGAAGATTCTCGAAGGCTACGATCTGAAGAAAATGGGCGCCGGCTCCGCCGATGCGCTGCATGTCATGATCGAAGCCAAGCGCCTGGCTTATGAGGATCTCGCCAAATATTACGGCGATCCGGATTTCGTCAAAGTGCCGGTTAAGACTTTGATCTCGGCGGAATACGCCAAGCAGCGCCGGGCACAGATTCATATGGATCACGCCAATCCCACTATCGGACCGGGCGACGCCAAGCTCATCAAAGGCGATA
>DATARE010000227.1:0-18854 GCA_036264295.1 Micropepsaceae bacterium
CGCGGCGGCTGCTCGGCGACCCATGGCGCCTTGGCCACGACGTTGAAAAACGTGGCGCCCGTCAGGCGCACCGTTCTCAACACATCAGACAAAGCATCAGCAGCCATCGGAGTTCCAGAGGATCGGTCATGCGATCCGGACGATCAATCAACGCCTGTGAAAATTCCCGACGTCGCATCAAGCATCGCGGACGGCCGGTCATCGCATTGCCGAGCGCGCAACCTAAATTACCGCCCATCACGCTGCAACAGCGCGAGCCGGAGATCGGCATCAGAAAATAGAAAGGGAATACCATGGCATACAAAGGACAATGCTTTTGCGGCGCGGTTCAGCTGCAGGCCAGCGGGGACCCGCATGCAATGGGCTATTGCCATTGCAGCTCGTGCCGCTCGTGGTCTGCCGCGCCGGTCACCGCCTTCACGCTATGGCCGGCGCAAACCGTCCAAATCACCGAAGGCGCCGAACACGTTCGCACATTCCAAAAGACGGCCTTCAGCGAACGCCAATATTGCACCAAATGCGGCGGGCATTTGATGACGCGCCATCCCACCGTCGGGCTGATCGACGTCTATGCCGCAACGCTGCCAGGGTTGAAGTTCACGCCCGCTCTGCATGTGAATTACGCCGACAGCGTGCTTCGCATCCGCGACGGCCTGCCGAAATTCAAAGGCTTTCCCCCCGAACTCGGGGGCTCCAGCGAAATGCTGCCCGAATAGAAACATCGGGCACCGCGCTTTCACCGATTTCAAATGAGGAAAGGATTGACCATGAATATTCAAACCCCCGGAACCATCGATCTGAATGCGATCAAGGGGCGTCAGCAATTGGCCTGGAGCTCCGGCGATTATGCGGTCGTAGGCACCACATTGCAGATCGTCGGCGAAATGCTTTGCGAAGCCGTCGATCTGCGCAGCAACCAGCGCGTTCTCGATGTGGCCGCCGGCAATGGCAACGCCACACTCGCAGCCGCGCGGCGCTTCGCCGATGTCGTCTCCACGGATTATGTGCCAACGCTGCTCGAACATGCACGCGAACGCGCACGCGCGGACCGGCTGCTGGTGGCGTTTCAGGAAGCCGATGCCGAGGCGCTTCCTTTTGCCGATAACAGCTTCGATGTCGTGCTTTCCACTTTCGGCGTCATGTTCACGCCCAATCAGCAGCAGGCCGCGAACGAATTGATGCGCGTCTGCCGCCCGGGCGGAAAGATCGGCCTGGCGAATTGGACGCCCGGCAGCTTCATCGGCCATCTGTTCAAGACGATCGGCCGCTATGTTCCGCCTGCGCCGGGCATGAAGTCGCCGGCATTATGGGGCGACAAAGCCCATCTGCAGACACTGTTCGGATCGAAAGCAACGCTTGCCGCGCAACCGCGAAACTTTGTCTTCCGCTACAGATCACCCGATCATTGGATCGAGGTCTTTTCGAGATTTTACGGTCCGATGGTCAAGACCTTCGCCGTGCTCGACCCGGAAGCGCGCATTGCGCTCGATGCCGATCTGCACGCGCTGATCGACCGCTTCGATGCCGCAAAGGACGGCACCGTGGCGATCCCCAGCGAATATCTCGAAGTGGTTATCACCAAATCGGCATGAACCCGTGCGGGGGTCTCGGAGCAGGCGCATGCGCTTCGCTCCGGGACCCGCGAAGCCAGATCAGCGCGCGCGCGAGGCAGGCAGGTCCGGCAAATCCATTTCCAGGATCGACATGTTGAACGCGTAGGAGATTTCCCCGTCTTCCTCATCCTTGAAGATAAGGCCGATAAATTCGCCACCGACATGGACTTCGACGGAATCGGATTTCGTGCGCTCGACAAGCGTAATGGTGTCCAGACGGAACAAATTGCGCAGGTATTTTTCCACGCGCCAAATTTCGCTACGGGTCAAAGCTTCGCTCCTTTAACTGGGGTTGACGTCGCACGCTCCATTGCACGGGTCAAGCGCGTTCAACCTCCGCATCCGGGCACGGCTAATTTCCGGAATCGGGCTCGGGCAAGCAATGATCCATATCCTGGGACGGCCGTTCCGATCCGGCTTTGCCGATCACGCGCGCCGGTACGCCGGCAACGGTCGTCCGCGGCGGCACCGGTTTCAGCACCACGCTGCCCGAACCGACGCGGCTATATTCGCCGACTTCGATATTGCCGAGCACCTTGGCGCCGGCACCCAATAGAACGCCGCGACGCACTTTCGGATGACGGTCTTCGCTTTCCTTGCCGGTCCCGCCCAGCAGAACGTTGTGCAGCATCGACACATCGTCTTCGACCACGGCGGTTTCGCCGACCACCAGGCCGGTCGCATGATCGATAAAGATGCCCCGCCCAAACGGCGCCGCGGGATGGATGTCCACCGCGAACAGATCCGAGACGCGGTTCTGGAAGAAATAGGCCAGCCAGTGCCGCTTCTTCTGCCACAGCCAATGGGCGATGCGGTGGCATTCCAAGGAATGGAAGCCCTTGAAGAATAGAAAGGCCTGAACATAGGAGTGGCAGGCCGGGTCGCGCTGAAACACGGCCGAGAGGTCCGCACGCACCGCCTCGCCGATGGACGGATCGTCGGCGAACGCTTCCTCGAAAATCTCGCGCACCTGCATCGGCGACAGGTCCTCGCCACCGATCTTTTTCGCCAGATGATAGGAAAGCGCCCCTTCAAGCTGGTCATGCTTCAGAATCGTTGTATGGGCAAAGCTGGCAAGTTCCGGCTCGGCCTCAGCCAGCTGCTCCGCCTGGGCGCGCAGCGCAGACCAAATCGGATCGCAGCTCGCGATCTTTTCGAGGGCACGCATGTTTCGGTCCCGGGTCATTTGTTCTTCTTAAACAATATGCGCTTGGCATGACAGGGTTGCGTCATATTAGGCGCGGCGGCGAATTCGAAAAGCGGGCTTTGCGGCCTCTTTGGCGCAAAAGCGGCTTTCTTGCCACGCGGCGCTCGCCTATGGTCCGGCCGCGCCAGCCAGCCCAACCGAGATATCCATGTCCGAATCCTCGCCGACCCTGAATATCGCCGTACCCGAGACGCTCGACCTTCTGCTCAGCCGCCGTTCCGGATCGGCCAAAGCGATGAAGGGGCCGGGGCCCGATTCCGATCAGCTTCGCCGCATCCTGACGGCGGGGGTGCGCGTGCCCGACCACGGCAAACTGACACCCTGGCGCTTCATCCTTTTCGAGGGCGAGGGCCGCGCCCGCATGGGCGCCATCCTGGCCGAAACCATTGCGGGGGAGCGGGAGTCCTCACCCGAACGGATCGAGCAGGAGCGGGGCCGTTTTCTGCGGGCCCCGGTTGTGGTGGGTGTGGTCAGCCGGGCGCGCGAGCAAATTCCCATTCCCATCTGGGAGCAGGAATTGTCAGCCGGTGCGGTCTGCATGACCATCGTCATTGCCGCCCACGCGCTCGGGTTCAAGGCCAATTGGATCACCGAATGGTGCGCCTATCACCCCAAGGTGCTGGAGCGTATCGGGCTGAAACCCGGCGAACGCGTCGCGGGATACATTTATATCGGCCATGCCGCCGATCCGCTGGAGGATCGCCCCCGGCCGCCGGTCGATTCCATCACGACGCGGTTCTAAGCGCGCTCGTAGATCACGGCATTCCAGAAGCGGACGCGGTGCGAGCCCTGCCGGGAAAAGCCGCGCTGCTTCAGCACGCGCCCAATCATGGCATTGAAATAGCCATGTGCGACCAGCACCGCCACGCCGTCATTGGCTTGGGCCCGGCCAAGCAGAAGGTCCGCCGCCCGGGAGGCGCGCGCTTTGGCACGGCGGTAATTCTCGATCTCGGGATGGTAGCCGACATGCCACAGAATGCGCGCCATCACGGCCCAGACCGGCACCTTCATTTTCAGCAGCGGAATACGCGGGGCGGCAAGCGGTGCTTCGGTGAACAGCGGGTCCACGATGATCTCGGCCTCGGGCAGCAGCGTGCGGGCGCTGTCATTGGCGCGCGGCAGTTCACTGGTGAAGACTTCGTCCAGCCCCTTCACCAGATCGAGCAATTCTTCCGGCGGCGCGCTTTTGGGATCGAGGCCCGCATCCTGATAGGCATCGATGTAGCGGCGGAACCCATGATGGCTGGTGCGCGGATTGGTGGGGATGGCGGGCCTGCCATGCCTGACCAGAATGACTCGCGCCGGAGTTCCGGTTGAGGCGAAGGCCACATCCGCAGTCAAAGAACCATTCAGCGGCATCGCCAGTGCGGAGCCGGAACTCATACGGACTTGTCCACGAACGTTGCGCCGATTCGGCATGGCCTCGTCATGTTCAACATATAGGCGCGCTTTGTTTCGGGAAAATGAATTCCTTTTTGCGCGTACCGCTCCCTAAACTCCGCATTCGGCACGCTCAATTTGTCACCTTTGTGCCTAAAAATTGTGCATTTCTTGCTAAAAGAAAGTTTATGCTGAAAAAATAGACTGATTTGTGGCCCAAATACAACGATTTTGCACTGCAGCGTAATTGCTTTCATCGGGCCCTCTCCGCCACATTCCGACCGATGTCCGCCCCCGGCCCTCGCAAAGACCTTGGACGTGACAGCCTGGTGGCCGGTGCCTACCGGGAAAGCAAGAAGGAGTGACTATGAAAAAGACAATGCAGATTGCGCTCGGCGCCCTCGGCCTGGCTTCGGTCTCGGCCTGGACGTCCCCCGCATTCGCAATCGACGGGCTGACGGCCAACGCTGACATCACGACCAACTACATCTTCCGCGGACTTACCCAGAGCGCCAATCGCCCAGCGGTTCAGGGCGGCCTCGACTATGCGGTGCCCGATACCGGGCTTGCCATCGGAACCTGGGTTTCTTCGATCGATTTCGGTGACCATACGCCTATCGAATGGGATTTGTACGCCAACTACAATTTCAACCTCGGTCCGGTGGCGGCTTCCGTCGGCGTGATCGGTTATGTCTATGAGTGGCACGGCAATGCCGGACCTTATACCTGGGTCGAGCCGAATATCGGGGTCAGCCATGATTTCGGGGTTTTTGCCTGGTCGGCGAAAGCGTTCTGGGCTCCGTCCGTTCCGGCCGGCTATCTGACCATCCGGGATCAGTACAATCCCGACTCGTCCTATTACCTGACCACCGGCGTCTCGATCCCCGTGATGCCTTGGCTCTCCTTCAGCGGCAATTTCGGCTATCAGGGCTATTCGGGCAAACCGTCCGGCCAGCGCGATGATTCCTACACCGCATGGGATCTCGGAGCGACGATCACCTACGACAAATATTCGTTGGATCTGCGCTATCTCGATACCGACAAGCACATCAACCCCGCGCTCAAGGCGGCAACCATCGCAGCGGTCGGTGCACCGGCCTTCGACACGGGGCCGTTCTATGTCGCGACCTTCAAGTTCGCGTTCCCCTGAGCCTGACATCATAGCGTAAGCAAAGCCCGCGCCCGCTTGAGCGCGGGCTTTGTTTTTTTAATAGGGGCGTTCCTCGCTGGCGCGCAGCACGCCACGAATGAGGCGGTAATAGTACCAGACCGCCAAAAGCGGCATTCCGACAAACCAGAACACAAAGGGAAAACTGAGCGCGGACGGCCAGAACACGTGCCAGGAAAAGAACGCCACGCCAATGGCAAACGGCCAGGTCAGAAACGCAAGCACGACCGCGCCCACCATCACCCAGAACACCAAAATCAGATTGCTGAAATGGCTGTGCCAGACAGTGCCCAGCGCATCGCGCCGTTTGACGTAAGCGATGATCAGGCCAATGAACGCGGTCACACCGTTCACGCCGGCGAGCAGAAAAAGGACATAGCAGACGATCGCCAGCGAGCGCAGATCGGACGCGCCGCCGGCCGCGTCATTGGGCGGAACGGAGGAAGACGGCGCGGGTGGAATTACGGTCATGTCAGGGGTCCTTTCGCTCGTCATCATATGGGCATTGGCCTCTTTCGGCACAACCGGCCCATTGATCCCGGTCCGGGGGCACTCTATCGAAGTCTCCGCAAGCGGGGGAACTTCCATGGTCGATTGGGTGGCAAAGCTGAAGCGGGAACTGGCGCGGCCGTTCCGCCGCGGGGCGCCGCCCTCGATCCCGCTCGATTTTTCGCCCTTCCAGAAGGCGCTGCTCAAGCGCGTGCGGCCCTACACCATGACCTCGAACGAGCGCGTCGCCGTGCTCGAATCGGCCGTGCGCTATGTGGTGGAACAGAACTATCCCGGGGCCTTCGTCGAATGCGGCGTGGCCAAGGGCGGCTCGACCATGGCCATGGCCTATACGCTGATGGAACTCGGGATCGTCGATCGCGACCTTTACCTCTACGACACATTCGAAGGCATGCCGGAGCCCGAAGAGGTGGATCGTGGCCGCTTCGGCGAGGCGGCCCACCGTTCCTGGCGCAAGCGGCGGGATGAGCAGGGACGCTCGACCTGGATCAACCATGGCGAGGAGGATGTCCGCGCCAATCTGGCGCTGACCGGATATCCACAACAGCGGCTGCATTTCATCAAGGGCAAGGTGGAGGACACGCTGCCCGGCCAAGCACCGCCCGGCGCGATTGCGCTGCTGCGGCTCGACACCGATTGGTATGCCTCGACAAAAGCGGAACTCGATCACCTCTACCCGAAACTGGTGCGCGGGGGCATCGTCATCATCGACGATTATTTCCGCTGGCAGGGCGCCAGGAAGGCGGCGGACGAATATGTCGCCGAACACCGCATTCCGATTTTCTGGGTCCGGGTGGACGATTCCTCGGTCATCGGGGTGAAGCCGTAACGCCTTCTCCCGCAAGCATGAACAATTGTAGTCTTGCGCGCGAGTAGCCTGGGGGCACGTCTTGTCGAGCATCGCCGATCCCAGCGTGGACGAAGCCGCCATCGGCGCCATCAACGATGCCGCCGGCTATTGCCGCACGCTATGGGCGACATTCATCGGCTATGCGGCGACCATCTTCGTTTTGACGAGCGGCACCACGCATGAGGCGCTGTTGCGCCAGACCCCGGTGAAATTGCCGTTGTTCAATGTGGAGAGCGGCATTCCGCTGCGTCTGTTCTATGTGATCGCGCCGCTGCTGCTGGTGTTGTTCCATCTCAATCTGCTGATGAAATTGCACGATCTGCGCGTGCGCGTCAGCGAGTTGATCATTCCGCTGAATTGGACCGACGAGGCCAACGCCGCCTTCGAGCGCAGCCGGTTGCGGCGCCGGCTGATGGCGTTCGATTATGCCGTGCTGAAGGCAGGGTTGGTCAGCGACCGCCGCGAGCGCGTGCTTCTAAGGCTGGTGACCGATGCGACCATCTTCATCATGCCGGTGCTGCTGCTTCTGTTCGTGCAATTGCAATTCCTGCCCTATCACGACTGGAAGATTTCCTGGTTGCAGCGGCTGTTCGTGATCCTCGATCTTGGCATGATCGCCTATATCCAGCTCTGGCTGGGCAAGCCGCGCGGACAGGACGGAGCCGCCGTTCCGCATTCTTCCTGGAATGGGCGCATGCTGCTGTGGAGCGCGTTGTTCGCGGCCCCCTTTATTTTGTCCCTCTTCGTGCTCGCCTTTCCGGGCGAACCGCAGGATGTGTTTTGGAAATCCGTCTCGCCACGCCCTTATGCGCCGCTGGCGGGCGGCGATGTCGCCGAGAAGTTCGGCATCCGCCGCAGTCTCTATCTCGCCGACCGCAGTTTGTGGGCGGTCGAGCCATCCGAGGAATTGCTGCGCGCGCTGACCCAGGACAGCACCATCATCGCGTTGCATGGGGTGGATGACGCCGGACCCGAACTGCTGCGCACCGTACAGCGCATTCGCAATGCCGCCCTTTCCTTGCGGGGGCGCAATCTGTCCTATGCGAATTTCGAAAGTTCCACCCTGATCGCTGTCGATTTGAGCCCGGATCTGAACAACGAGCAGGTGCGGAAATTCCAGGAAACGCGCGCGGCCGCCGCCCCCAACGGCAATTCCATAGAGCCCGGCAATCGCACGGATATGAGCGGCGCGAGCTTCTCGGGTGCGGATCTGCGGGGCGCTCGCCTGCCCTATGCGAAAGGAGACAATGCCGCGTTCTTTCGCGCCAATCTGCAAAGTGCGGTGCTTGCCTATGGCCAATTTGCCAACGCCAATTTCGCGGAAGCGCGCATGCAGGAGGCCGATCTTTATGGCGCGCGGCTGCAATCAGCGTCGTTCCAAACCGCGGGACTGCAAGGCGCGATCCTCGGCCCGGCGCAGTTGCAGAACGCCGACCTCCGCGGCGCGGCCATCGCCTCCGAACAATTGCGGGCCGCGCAATGGGACGGAGCCAGGCTGGATGACATGGTGATGCAACAGCTGAAATCGATGCCGGCCGCTCAAGCCGGTAGGCCGGGGCGCTGATGTCCCTCCGGGCTTATCGTGTTTTCCGCCGCCGCAATTTTGTGCCACAATGGACATATTGGGTGGGGGTTTTTCAAAGGAGGATCACATGAATTTCTCACGGACTGTTTTTTGTACCTTTGCATTCGCGGCCATGACGGCGCTGGCTCCGGCTGCGTTGGCCGATGGACCGCAAGCGATCGGAATTGCGGCAAATCATGCCGGATTGGCGGCGAATGCCGGCGGAATCGACATGGTGCACACCCATCTGCACCACGTGCTGAACTGCCTGGTTGGACCCGGCGGTGACGGTTTCGACGCGGGCCCGGGCAATCCGTGCGGCATGGCCGGCGGCGCCATTCCCCAAACCGCTGACGCGGCAACCAAGGCCAAACTGCAAATGGTTGCCACTGAGGTGAAGGGCGGGATCGCCAATGCCGACATGGCGGCGGCGAAGAAGGTTGCCACCGACGCACAAGCCGCGCTGAAGTAAGCGCTTCGCGGTTATACGGCGATAAGCCGTCGCAACATTCGGCGCACCGACTGCCGGTCACGGGCGGAAAGTGCGCCGATTGTTCTTGCGATAAGACGATTGTCCAAAGTGAACAGCTTGATCCGCACGATGGATGCGTGGCTCAAACCCGCAGCCTCGGCGTCTGCCAGCGGCACGTCCTGTGGCCAGTGGCTCTTGGCCGCCGTGGTGATCATCGCGAAGACCGTGTTGCCGCACGCTTCATTGGCGGATAGAGCGGACAGGGCAAGCGCCGGCCGCGGTTTCGCGACCGCGATATCGGTAAATGGGAACGGAAGAATTGCGACGTCGCCCGCATCACAGATGATCATAAGCGGCGGCGTCCTCTTCGCTTGCCCATTCCGAGAGGGTGCTTTCCACCGATTTGAGATAGGCGCGGTCGAGCGGTTCGGCTCTCGCCAGCGTCACTTTTCCTTTTGTGATCCGGTAGACAAGCGTGTCACCGGCTTTCACGCCCAAAGCGTCACGCACTTCCTTCGGCACGGTGGTCTGCGCTTTGGTGGTGATCTTGCTGAAAACCGCTGTCATGTAAGGGCTCCTTACGCCTTACTGTAAGGAGGGGGAAGCTGGAATACAATCGCAGGCCCGCCTATATTGGCTGCATGGCGCACAATAACGGTCCTGCCTTCCGGCCGGTAGACGGTCTGGCTGAAGCTCCGGCCGCGTTCCGGCATATGACCGGCGCGGAACTGACGGCGTTCGTCCCGCACCGGCCGGTCCGCCCGGAAAAATCCGAAGGCGGCAAGCGCTTCAAGCTGGTTTCCGATTACCAGCCGGCCGGCGACCAGCCCGAAGCCATCCGCGAGCTGGCGGACGGTCTGTCCGGCCAAGGCCCGAGCGGGGTTCCCGAACGCGACCAGGTGCTGCTGGGCGTCACCGGCTCCGGCAAGACCTTCACCATGGCCAAGATCATCGAAAAGCTGCAGCGCCCTTCGCTGGTGCTGGCGCCCAACAAGACCCTGGCGGCACAGCTTTATTCGGAGATGAAAAGCTTCTTCCCGGAAAACGCGGTGGAATATTTCGTCTCCTATTACGATTACTACCAGCCGGAAGCCTATATCCCGCGCACCGACACCTATATCGAGAAGGATTCCAGCGTAAACGAACAGATCGACCGCATGCGCCATGCGGCGACGCGCGCGCTGCTGGAGCGCGACGATGTCATCATCGTGGCCTCGGTGTCGTGCATCTACGGCATCGGCGCGGTGGAAACCTATTCGGGCATGGCATTCTCCATCGCTCGCGGCATGAGCATCCCGCGCTCCGATCTGCTGGCGCGACTGGTCGCGCTGCAATACCGCCGCAATGACGAAGCGTTTGCGCGCGGCGCTTTTCGGGTGCGCGGCGACACCGTGGATATTTTCCCCGCCCATTACGAGGACCGCGCCTGGCGCGTCACCCTGTTCGGTGACGAGGTCGATTCGATCTACGAATTCGACTCGCTGACGGGGCGCAAATCGGCCGAACTCGACGCGGTGAAGATCTACGCGAATTCCCATTATGTCACGCCACGTCCGACGCTGGCGCAGGCGACCAAAAGCATGCGCGAGGAATTGCGGCTCCGGCTCGAACAGTTCCGCCGCGAGGGCAAGCTGCTGGAAGCGCAAAGGCTGGAACAGCGCACCATGTTCGATCTCGAAATGATCGAGGCGACGGGCTCCTGCGCCGGCATCGAGAATTATTCGCGCTGGCTGACCGGGCGGCGTCCGGGCGAACCGCCGCCGACTCTGTTCGAATATCTACCCGACGAGGCTATCGTCTTCGTCGACGAATCCCATGTCACGATTCCGCAGATCGGCGGCATGTATCGCGGCGACTTCCGGCGCAAGGCCACATTGGCCGAATATGGTTTCCGGCTGCCCTCCTGCATCGACAACCGGCCGCTGAAATTCGAAGAATGGGACGCGATGCGGCCCCAGACCGTGTGTGTTTCGGCCACCCCGGGCCGCTGGGAACTGGAACGCACCGGCGGCGTCTTCACCGAGCAGGTCATCCGCCCCACCGGCCTGATCGATCCGCCGGTGGAGGTGCGCCCGGTGGAGCATCAGGTCGACGATCTGCTGGCCGAATGCAAGATCATCGCCAAGGCCGGCTATCGCGCGCTGGTCACCACGCTGACCAAACGCATGGCCGAAGACCTCACTGAATATCTGCACGAGAACGGCGTGCGGGTGCGCTACATGCATTCCGACGTGGAAACGCTGGAGCGCATCGAGATCGTGCGCGATCTCAGGCTCGGCGCATTCGATGTGCTGGTCGGCATCAATCTATTGCGCGAAGGCCTGGATATTCCGGAATGCGCCCTGGTCGCGATCCTGGACGCCGACAAGGAAGGTTTCCTGCGCTCAGAGACCTCGCTGGTCCAGACCATTGGCCGCGCCGCGCGCAATGTGGACGGGAAAGTCATTCTGTACGCGGACCATATGACCGGATCGATGGAACGCGCCATGGCCGAAACCGACCGCCGCCGTGCCCGGCAGGAGGCCTACAACCTCGCCCACGGCATCACGCCCTTGAGCATCAAAAAGAACATCGCCGACATCATCGGTTCGGCTTACGAGCGCGATCATGTGCTGGTGGATGCCGGCCTTGCGGACGATCCCGTGCCCATCGGGCACAATTTGCGCAGCCACATCGCGGAGTTGGACAAGCGCATGCGCCAGGCCGCGGGCGATCTCGAATTCGAAGAGGCGGCGCGGCTGCGAGACGAGATCAAACGGCTGCAGGCCACCGAGTTGGCAATCGCGGACGATCCTTTCGCGCGCCAATCGGCGGTGGACGGCGCGGTCGATGCGGCATTGGACGCGCCGCGTTCCAAGGGCGGCCGCCCGGGGATGCGCGGCAATAAGCGCAAAGGCCGGCGACCCGGTCAGTCTTGATTGCGGGCTCCGGCCGCTTTACCAGCGGGTACGGAAAGCCCATGTCACAATTCTTCACGGATCGACATAAGCGCCAGCTTCTGGTGATCTCGCGCCGCTGGCGCCGGCGCATCATCTTTCTATGCGGTGGCCTTGCTGTGGGCGTGGCGGCCGTCGCATTGGCGGGAGCAGCCGATGCGGCGCAGATCGTATTCGAATCGTTCCGGGGCCGATTTCCCTATGGCAGTCTGATTCTCACGCCGCTCGGTTTCGCGCTGATTGCCTTCCTGACCTCGCGGTATTTTCCAGCCGCGGCTGGCAGCGGCATCCCGCAGGCCATTGCCGCACGCCGGCTGAAGGAGACCGAAAAACGCGCCAAGCTGGTGTCGCTGCGGATCGCTGCGGGGAAGACGGTCCTGACCCTGTTGGGTTTGGTCATTGGGGCTTCCATAGGTCGCGAAGGACCAACGGTGCAGATTGGCGCTTCCATCATGTCGGCCATAGGCCGGTTGTCACCGCGCCGACAACCGGGGTTGATCCTCGCGGGCGCCGCTGCGGGTGTGGCCGCGGCTTTCAACACCCCGCTCGGCGGCATCGTTTTCGGCATCGAGGAAATGAGCCGCAGTTTCGAAGTGCGCGCGAGCGGACTGATCATCGGCGCGGTCATCCTGGGCGGCGTCACATCGCTCGCCTTCGTGGGCAGTTACACCTATTTCGGCAATAGCTCGGCGGCGTTGAACGTGGCCGCCGATTGGCTTGCGGTTCCGTTATGCGGTGTGACGGGAGGGCTCCTCGGCGGGTTGTTCAGCCGCTTCATCGTCGCCATGGCCGATATCAAGCGCCGTGCCCGTGTGCCCGCAAAAGACCGAGGCCTCCGGCGCATCGCGAGCCATATGCGCGAATGGACCGCAACGCATCCCACATTGTTCGCCGCGATCTGCGGTCTTGGCGTTGCACTGTGCGGCTTCGCCTCGGGCGGGGCCGCCCATGGCACGGGCTATGCGCATGCGCGCGACGCGCTTCATGGTGCGCCTCTCAGCGACAGCTTCCTGCCGATGAAGCTTGCGGCGACGGCGCTCTCATCGATCAGCGGTATTCCGGGCGGGATTTTCGCGCCGTCGCTTGCCATCGGCGCCGGGCTTGGCGCGGATTTCGCGCCGCTGTTTCCAGATGCAGCCGGCGCGGTTGTGCTGCTCGGAATCGTTTCTTATTTTACCGGTGTCGTTCAGGCGCCGATCACCGGGTTTGTCATCGTTTCGGAAATGACGAACGATCACACCATGCTGGTGCCCCTCATGGCTTCGGCGGTTATCGCCGATGCCGTCTCGAAACTTGTCTGCCGCGAGGGCATCTATCACGCACTTGCGCGCCGCATCGATGAGAGGCAGACCGGCGAACGCGTGCCCTGAAGCTTCACATGGGGGAGAGGCGCCTTACGGCCCATTCGCAGCCGCGGGAAAGTCGGTGTAAGCTTTGACCAAACTGGGAGGGATTTCATGAAGACTCGGCACTCCTTCGCGCTTCTGCTGGCCGGTTCGCTCGGGCTGGCGGCCTCGGCCATCGCCATTGCTGCACCGGCGCCCGGCGCTCCGGCGGCCGCACCGGCGGCGGGCGCACCCGCTGGCGGCGGCCTGGTGATTCTCGAATTCAAGCCGGCGATGGATGATTTGATGACCATGCTGATCCAGCCGCGCCACATCAAACTCTATTATGCCGGGCAGCAGAAGAATTGGACGCTGGCGGCATTCGAACTGAACGAAATGGTGGGTGCGCTCAGGCGGATCGGTCAGACGATTCCCAAATATCGCAATTTCAGCGTCGATGCGACGGTGGGCTCGATTTTCGCGCCCAAGATCCAGGCGATGAACGCCGCCATCCAATCCAAAAATCCGCAGCAATTCACCACCGCCTATGGCGAACTGACGGAGGCCTGCAACACCTGTCATCAGGGCATGGAGCACGATTTCCTGGTCATCAAGGTGCCCGACGCGCCGTTCTTCCCCGATCAGGATTTCCGCCCCCCTGCGGCGCCGAAATAGACGCATCCTTGCGCGGTGTCTGGCATCTCGCCGCGGCGATTTCCTTCCTCGGCGGGGCTGCCGCCGCCGACGAGGCCGGGCAATCCTGCAAGACCAGCCACAATCTGGTGGGGGCGTGTTTCTCCGTTCATGGCCGGCTGTTCGTGGCCGACAGCATGGGCGGCATCCGCATCGCTGCGGACGGCATCGACCGTCTATACGCCGTGCTGGACCGGCAATCCGCCCAGGGCGAGCAAGCGGTTCCGGCCGCCATCCGCTCGATGATGGCAACGGCGCCGGCGGCCATTGCGGGCGATTATCTGTTGTGCCCGTTCGACAAGATGCCTGTCGGGCGCGTTCAGGCGGTCTGCATCCAGGATGCGACGCACCTGTTCCTGGTGCCGCAACCTGTCAATCCATCGCCGTTGAATTGACCGGCATATTGGACGGGCGATCAAGCATCAACGCGACGTGTTTGCCGGCGGGCGGCACATTCACCGCTACCTCCGCACTGCGCACATCGCCCACGAAGGATTGGACGCGGTAGTCGCCGGCTGGCAGCTGGAAAACCGATGTTGGTCCATCACAAGCCGCTGTCAGGAGCGGCATTCCGTGCGTGTCGGACACCATCGTCACCTGGTCGCTACCATAGGGGCCGAATTGGTCCATGACTTCCACGGTCAGAGGCGCGCCTTTCGCGGCGGTAATCCGCCCCGGCGATTCGCAGGCCGCCATATCGTGGGACGACGCAATGCCGGGCTTATCTTTCGATGTTGGATTTTGTGCATGCACCGGTCCGGCACAAAGCATCAGCGCCACGCCGAACGCGCAGAACAATACCGGTATAGGGGTGCTCGTTCTGACGAGCCTCGCGGTACGGACCATCGGAAAAACCTCCAATGCGCCCTCCGACGATAAAACGGCTGAACGCGGCGGCTGTTCCGCCTCTGCGTCAATCGAACAGGCTGGACACCGATTTCTCGTGCGCGATGCGGTCGATAGCCTCGCCCAGCAAGGTCGCGATGGAGATGCGCCTTATGTTCGGACATTTGCGGATGTCCTCGGTGGCGGCGATGGAATCGGTCACCACCAGGGATTTCAGCTTGGAGTCGCGAATGCGGGCAACCGCGCCGCCGGACAACACCCCGTGCGTGGCATAGGCATAGACGGCTTTGGCGCCTTTCTCCAGCAGTGCCTCGGCGGCGTTGCACATCGTGCCGCCCGAATCGATGATGTCGTCGACCAAAAGGCACGTCCGGTTCGAGACGTCGCCGATAATGTTCATCACTTCGGATTCACCGGCGCGTTCCCGGCGCTTGTCGACAATGGCAAGATCGCCGCCCAGACGTTTGGCAAGCGCGCGAGCCCGCACCACACCGCCCACATCCGGCGACACCACCATCAGATGCTCGCCATCGAGATAATCCTGGATGTCCTTCACGATCACCGGCTGGGCATAAAGATTGTCGGTCGGAATATCGAAGAAGCCCTGTATCTGTCCGGCGTGCAGATCGACGGTCAGCACGCGCGACGCTCCCGCCTCGGTGATGAGATTGGCCACCAGCTTGGCGGAAATCGGCGTGCGCGGCGCGGTCTTGCGGTCCTGGCGGGCATAGCCGAAATACGGGATCACCGCGGTGATGCGTTTGGCCGAGGAGCGCCGCAGCGCATCGATCATCACCAGCAATTCCATCAGATTGTCATTGGCGGGAAAGCTCGTCGATTGGATGACGAATATGTCCTCGCCGCGGACGTTCTCCTGGATTTCGACGAAGACTTCCATGTCGGCGAAGCGCCGCACCACGGCCTGGGTGAAGGGAACGTGCAGACATTGCGCGATCGCCTCGGCAAGAGGACGATTGCTGTTGCCGGCCAGCAGCTTCATGCGATCACCCTCACCATCATGACGATTCAATGACCCCGCGTTCAGGGTCTTCTAGCAAGGCCCATGGGGCGGCGTAAACCTCCCGCGGCGAAACGAGTGCGAAGGGTTAATCCTGCAACATGATAGCCGACAATTGACGGCCGTAATCGGGCTCCTTGCGGTGCGTCGCGCGGCGGTACGAGAAAAAATCCGCCTCGCGCGTATAGGTGCAGGCCTCGAGGATTTCCGGCGATTGCACGCCGCCCAGGCGCAAGCGGTGCGCGACATAGCCGGGAAGATCGAATTGCCAATGATCGGGCTGCGCCGATGCGACGAAGAAGCGCGCATTGTCGGGGTCGGCCTCACGAAACCGCGCCTCGAATTCCGGCCCCACCTCATAGGACGCTTGGCCGATACAGGGGCCGATTGCCGCGTGGATGCGCTCCGGGCTGGCGCCGAGCCGGATCATGGCATCGAGAACCGAATCGGTGACGCCCGAAAATGCGCCGTTCCAGCCGGCATGGGCCGCCCCGATCACACCGGCTTCGCGGTCGGCCAGCAGAACCGGCGCGCAATCGGCAGCCAGCACGCCCAGCGCAATTCCGGGACGATTCGTGACCATGCCGTCGGCTTTGGGATTTTCCGCGATCTCCCAGGTCTCCGAGACGGTCACGACTTCCGGACTGTGGATTTGATAGAGCGTGACAAGACGCGCGTCGGGCGAAACCGCTTGTGCCGCGCGCCTGCGGTTTTCCATCACCGCGTCGCTTGTGTCCTTTGAACCCGGGCCGCAATTCAGTGAGGCGTAAATTCCTTCCGACACGCCACCCTGGCGGCCGAAAAATCCATGCGCGATTTTCGCGGTGGAAAGCTCTGCACTTTTCAAAATCAGCATGGAAAACCCGGCAGCGGCGGTGTGTGAGGCGCGGACAGCGCCAATACCTTGAACAGACTTCCCATGTGGGTGAGGTTTGTCAGCCGGTCAATGGCAGCGTCGATGCTTTCGGCATTTTCCGGCGATTCCCGTTTCAGGCGCTCGGCACGCAGGCCTATTCCCAGGGCTGTGAGGAATTCGGCCTGCGTGACAATGGCGCTGGTCTGGGCGCCCGCCTCGCGCGCGGCATGCGCCAGCGTTGCAAAATCGACATGAAAGGTCAGATCCGCCTCGCCCGGTTCGGCCAGCGGATCGGCGTAACGCTGGGCTTTCACCGCCTGGAACGTATCGCCGATGGCGGTTTGTTGGTGCCCATAATCGACAATCAACGCGACCCCGCCATGTTGGACAATGCGCCCTACGATTTCCCGCGTCACGCGGTGCGACGCCGGCGAGACTTCGAACACAGAGCCCGCGGGCGCATCGCGAAGGGCGGCAGGAATCGTTTCGTTCGGTGCAGGATCGGGTGCGGCGGCAAAGACCAATCCGTCGCCTTCGGCGCCAATCATGCGCTCATGCCAACCGCGCGGGCCATGAATGAATTGGCGCACCGGCAAGGCATCGAAGAATTCATTGGCAACGAGAAATAGCGGCGCATCATCCGGCACTTCGCGAAAGTCACGGCGCCAGACCACGCGCGCATCGCCCAGCGTTGCGGCTTGAACCGCCTGCAAGGCCGGACTCATCTCGATCAAGCTTATTTCCGCTGCCGCGGCAAATGCCGGCCTGATACGGCTTGCGCGCAGCATATCTGACATCAGCGTGCCGCGGCCGGGGCCCAATTCCACCAGATGGAACCGGTCGGGCATTCCCCGGTCTTCCCAGGCCTGCACGAAAAACAGCCCGATCAGCTCGCCGAATATCTGGCTGATCTCCGGTGCGGTGATGAAGTCGCGGCCCAGCGGATCGCGGGTGATGTAATAGCCGCAAACGGGATCGAGCAGCGCCATCTGCATATATTGGCTGAGCGTGATCGGACCGGTCTCGCGGATCAGGCCCAGAAGCTTTTCCTTCAGCGGCCTCACGGTTTGGCGTGTGCGGGTTCGCGATAGGCGTACCAGAAGAAAAACGCGGCGGCCGCCCACATTGGCAGGCTGAGCGCCTGACCCATGCTGAACCAGCCATAAATCTTCGATTCCGAATCGCGAAAGAATTCGGCGATGAAACGGAACACGCCGTAAAAAGTGAGAAACCAGGCCACCACGAGTCCCGGACGGCGATGCACCTGAAAGCGCAAGATCAACACGCGCAGAATCAAAAACAGCAATACGCCTTCCATCAGCGCTTCATAGATTTGACTCGGATGGCGTGGAATGCCGCGTGGGAGCGCGTTGGGGAACACCATCGCCCAAGGCACGTCGCTGATCTTTCCCCACAATTCGCCATTGATGAAATTGGCGATGCGGCCGAAGAAAAGTCCAATGGGCGTCGCCGCGGCGATAAGGTCGGAGATGACAAAAAGCTGCAATTTCCGGCTGCGGCAAAAAAGCAGGATGGCGATCACAACGCCGGTGAGCCCGCCATGAAACGACATCCCGCCTTCCCAGGCGGCGAGAATTTTCAGCGGATTGTCCAGATAGGCTTGCGGCAGACCGGTGCAGGCGGGCACACCCTGGCCTGCGAACCCGCAATAGAGCACGCCATAGAGCAGCACGAAGCCGAGCCGCCCGCCGATGATGACGCCGAGTGTCACCCAAACGAAAAGATCGCCGATATCGTCGGGCGTTGCAGGCGGTTTGCCCATGAAGGGAAACCCCGCCCACAATCTGGGCGTGCGGAGCAAATTAACCACATAACCCCACCCAAGCAGCAGCCCGGCAATATAGGACAGCGCATACCAGCGGATGCTGATCGGCCCATAGATATGGATCAGGACCGGATCGATATTGGGATAGGGCAGGACGGCGTGAATCATGGCGCTTGCCGGGAATGAGGCGGGCGGTTAGCTCGCGCGAGCGGCGGCCCACTGTCAAGCTGGGCCTCACGCGGTTGTGTGCGCTCCCGCATTTTTCGGTTTAGAAGGACCGGCTTGTGCCCGGCGCTCCCCTGGCGCATATCAGTTTAAGGAAAGGGACGATGCAGACCGACAATCGCGTTCTTGACGGCATGGCCCGCTTTTTCACCAATGCGGCGGGCGCGGCCCAGGCTTTTAAGGCCGAAATGGAAACGATCATCAAGACACGGGTCGAGCGTCTGATTGCCGATCTCGATTTCGTGCCACGCGAGGAATTCGACGCGGTTCGGGCCATGGCTTCAAAAGCGCGAGCGGAAAACGACAAATTGTCCGCGCGCGTGGCGATGCTCGAAAGCAAGCTGGGGCTTGCGCCGCGAAAGCCGCCGCGCGCATCGGCAGCCCCGCGCCGCCCGAAGCGAATTG
>DATARE010000269.1:0-7860 GCA_036264295.1 Micropepsaceae bacterium
GCATTGAAAACCGGACGCATTATGGCCAAGGACGAAGATCTCTGCCTGCATTGCGGACTGTGCGCGGAGCGTTGCCCGACCGGCGCCTGGGACATGCAGAAATTCCTCTTCAATACGGCGAAGGCCGGCTGCCATGTCTAAACCGATCAAGTCCACGAATGATTTCGTCATCAAATTCGCCAATGTGAACGGTTCGGGTTCGGCATCGGCCAATGAATTGTTCGCCCGCGCCATCCTGCGCATGGGCGTGCCCATCGCGACGCGCAATATCTTTCCTTCGAACATTCAAGGCCTGCCGACCTGGTTCGAAGTGCGCGTCTCGTCCAAGGGTTGGGTCGGCCGGCGCGGCGGCTGCGACATGATGGTGGCGATGAACCCCCAGACTTGGGACAAGGACATCGCCTCTCTCGATACCGGCGGTTATCTGTTCTACGATTCCTCCAAGCCCCTGCCGGAATCCAAATTCCGCAGTGACATCAACGTCATCGGCATGCCGCTGACCGAGATCTGCAACCGCACCTACAGCGATCCGCGCCAGCGCCAGCTGTTCAAGAACATCATCTACATCGGCGCGTTGGCCTGCGTTCTCGACATGGAGTTGGCAGTCGTCGAGAAACTGATCACGGAACAATACGGCGCCAAGCAGCAACTTCTGGATTCCAACATTCGCGCCGTGCGCATGGGCCACGCCTATGCGCAGGAAAATCTTTCCGGTATTTGCGCCCTTCGCGTCGCGCGCGCGGACGCGGTTGGAAATCGCATCTTCGTCAATGGCAACGATGCCGCCGCGCTGGGTTGCGTTTATGGCGGAGCAACGGTGGCGGCATGGTATCCGATCACGCCATCGACCTCGCTTGCCGAAGCGTTCATGAAACATTGCCGCAAGCTCCGGGTCGATCCGGCGGCGAAGAAGAACAAATTCGCGATTATTCAATCGGAAGATGAAATCTCGGCCATCGGCTCGGTGATCGGCGCGAGCTGGAATGGCGCGCGCGCCTTCACGGCGACATCCGGCCCCGGTATCTCGTTGATGCAGGAATTCCTGGGCCTCGCCTATTTCGCGGAAATCCCGGCGGTGATTTTCGACGTGCAGCGTGGCGGACCTTCGACCGGCATGCCGACGCGTACACAGCAATCCGACCTGCTGGCCTGCGCCTATGCCAGTCACGGCGACACCAAACACGTGATGCTGTTTCCGGAAGACCCGAGGGAATTGTTTGAAATGGCCGCCCAGGCCTTCGATCTTGCCGAACGATTGCAGACGCCGATCTTCGTGATGGAAGACCTCGACATCGGGATGAACGATTGGCTCTGCCAGCCTTTCACCTGGGACGATTCACGCGTCTATGACCGCGGCAAACTCATGACGGCCGGCGATCTGGATGCCGGCAAAACCTTCGGCCGGTATCTCGATGTCGATGGCGACGCCATTCCCTATCGCACGCTCCCTGGGACGCACCCCACAAAGGGGGCCTATTTCACGCGTGGCAGTTCGCGCGACCGCTTTGCCAAATACAGCGAAGAAGGCGCGGTCTATGTCGACAATATGCAGCGCCTGCTGCGCAAGTTCGAAACCGCCAAATCGCTGGTGCCTGCACCGGTTTTGCGCAAGAGCCGCGAGCCGGCAAGGCTTGGTGCGCTCTATTTTGGCTCGACATCGGCGGCCATGGCCGAGGCTCTGGCCGCGCTCGAAGCCCAGGGCATGCATCTCGACACGCTGCGCATCCGCGCCTTCCCCTTCTCGGACGAGGTGATCGATTTCATCAATGCCTATGACCAGGTCTTCGTGGTCGAACAAAATCGCGACGCGCAAATGCGCATGCTGCTGGTAACGAATGCGCCATCGATCCAGCCCGCATCATTTCGGTGCTGCATCACGACGGAACGCCGATTACCGCGCGGTTCATTACCGCGGCCATCGGTGAACGCATGCAAATGAAGGCCAAAGAGGCTGCGGAATGACCTATATCGCCAAACCGAAATTTCATCATCCCGCGCTGCCCAAGAATTCGCTTGGCTTCACCCACCGCGATTACGAAGGCTCGATTTCGACGCTGTGCGCCGGTTGCGGTCACGATTCCATCAGTGCTGCCGTCATCCAGGCCTGCTTCGAACTGAACATCGAACCGCACCGGCTGGCGAAGCTTTCCGGTATCGGCTGCTCCTCGAAGACGCCGGATTATTTCCTGGGACAAAGCCACGGTTTCAATTCCGTGCATGGCCGCATGCCCTCGGTCTTGACCGGGGCCAACCTTGCCAACAAGGACCTGATCTATCTCGGCGTATCCGGCGATGGAGATTCCGCGTCCATCGGACTCGGCCAGTTCGTGCATTGCGTGCGCCGCGGCGTCAACATGCTCTACATGACCGAGAACAATGGCGTGTACGGGCTGACCAAGGGCCAGTTCTCCGCCACCGCCGACAAGGGCTCGAAGAGCAAAGCAGGCGGGGCCAACAATGATTCGCCGCTTGATCTCGTGGGCATGGCGCTCATGGTCGGCGCCACGTTCGTGGCGCGCAGTTTTTCGGGCGACAAGAAGCAGCTTGTGCCGCTGATCATGGCCGGCTTGAGCCATCCCGGCCCGGCGTTCATCGATGTGATCAGTCCCTGCGTGGCCTTCAACAACCATCCGGGCTCGACCAAAAGCTTCGACTTCGTGCGGCAGCACAATGAAGCGGTGAACCGGCTGGATTACATGGACCCGCGTGAACCGATCACCGTGGATTACGCGCCGGGCACGGTGAGCGAAGTGACATTGCATGACGGTTCGACGCTGCGCCTTGCCAAGCTGCACCCCGAATATGATCCGCATGATCGCGTCGGCGCGATGACCTATATGCAGAGCCGTGCAGCCGCCGGCGAACTCGTGACGGGCCTCATCTATTTGGATCCCAACGCCAAGGACATGCACGCCATGCTGAACACGGTGGATGTGCCTCTCAATCGCTTGAGCGAAAAGGAGTTGTGTCCCGGCTCGGCCGCGCTTGAGAAGATCAACGCGAGTTTGCGCTGACGCTTGTGGCGCGGATTATCTTTCTCTGCCCTTTCGCAAGGCAAGAAATCACCGGCGGTATAAAGACCTTTTACCGGCATGCCGAATTGCTGGCCGAACTGGGATTCGACGCGGCGGTGTTTCAACCCGACGGCCAGCCCTCCTGGTTCGAAACCCGTGCCAAGATATTGCCGCGACTGGTGGCGGATCCTGACGACATTCTGGTATTTCCGGAATCCCTGAACGGCATGCTGCTGGAAATGCTGCGCCTTCCGGCGCGGAAGGTGTTGTTCTGTCAAGCCCATTACTACACGCTGTTCAACGCCATCGCGCCCGACCGTTACGGCTCCCTTGGCTTTGAGCGCATCGCCTGCCAAAGCGAAATCGCCAAAGGATTTCTGGAGCGCGTTCTGCATCTTTCGGATATCGCGGTACTGCCCTGTTTCATCGATGCGGAGCTTTTTTTTCCGCGGGACAAGGCGATCCAGATCGCGGCGATTCCCAAGAAATTGCCGCGCGAAGCGGCAGCGATTCAGAAGATTTTCTCTTTGAAATATCCCGAACTTGCGAGCACCGGTTGGGCTATTGTCGAAAACCGGTCCGAGCGCGAGACCGCAGAGATATTCGGCCGCTCCGCAATCGTTCTTTCCCTGCCGTTTCTGGAATCCTTCGGGCTGGTGCCTCTGGAGGCCATGGCTTCAGGCGCCATCGTGGCTGGCTTCACCGGCTATGGCGCACAGGAATATGCCACTGCCGAGAATGGACACTGGTTTGCGCCGGACCATCTGGAGGAAGTCGCCGATGCGCTCGCGCGCATTCTCAAAGGGTTGGCGCGAAACGACCCGGAGATTCTGAAAATGCGCGAGGCGGGTTTCGCAACCGCCGCGCGTTACAGCAAGGCCCGCGCGAGCGAAGCTTTAAAGACCTTCTATGGACCCTTGGCCCAACAGGAATGGAATGCATGAGACGTGACTTCACTGCACCTGCTGGAACTGTCAAACGCCTTATCCTCGACAGCGACACCCTCAAAGCCAACCCGCTGGGCGATTTGGCAAACCGCATTATCGATGTCTATGTACCGTCAGGCCAGGACGGGTCAGGCTTGCCCCTGCTCGTCGATCTTGTCGGCTTTACCGCCGGCGGCCCGGCGCACACCAATTGGCGCAACTTCACCGAGAATGTGCCTGAACAGGCGGACCGGCTGATCGCCACGGGCGCCATGCCGCCTTGCGTAATCGCGTTCCCGGACTGCTTCACCAAGCTGGGCGGCAATCAATACATCAATTCGGCGGGCATCGGCCGGTGGGCGGATTTCCTGCTGCACGAAGCGGTGCCTTTCGTCGAGCGCAGCTTCGGGTGCGGCGGCGCGGGCAAACGTGGTGTTTTCGGCAAAAGTTCGGGCGGTTACGGGGCCATGGTGCATGCGCTGCTCCATCCGGACTTCTGGGCGGGCGCCGCCTGTCACTCCGGCGATATGGGCTTCGAGCTTCTGAACATTCCGGAGATGCCGCGCGTCCTACGCGCGCTGGCAAAGCAGGGTGGCAGCATAAAAACCTGGCTGGAAACTTTCTTCGCCAAACGCAAGGTGAAGGACGACGATATTCATGTGCTGATGACGCTGGCGATGTGCGCCACTTACGATCCCGATCCCGCTGAATCTATGGGCGTGCGGCTACCAGTCGATCCGCAGACCTGCGAGTTTATCCCGGAGCGTTGGGAAAATTGGATGAAATGGGACCCGCTGACGCTGGTCGAAAGCCATCACGCCGGTCTGAAGCGGTTAAGGGCGTTGTTCATCGATTGCGGCGATGTCGATCAATACAATCTCGTTTATGGCGCGCGGCGCATGCATCGGGCACTCGAGCGGCACGGTGTTCCGCACATTTACGAAGAATTTCCCGACGATCATTCCGGCATCGATTATCGGATGGACCGCAGCCTGCCGCTGTTGGCCAAAGCGCTAACAGACGGAACCCGCACGGTCGCGCAGGAAATGATTGCGTGATTGTGCCCGTTTAACGCGAAATCTGCGTCCGATTCATTGTTCATTAAGCACTGCAAAAAGGTTCGGTAACCAATTTCCCTTAGCGTGAAGCGATGGGGAGAGGAATTCCGCCGCTCATCGCTGTGCTGCTGTTCGCCCTGTGCGGTCCGGCATACGCAACCAATTTCACAGCCGAGGTCGTCGATCAAGACGGACATCCGGTTGCAAACGCCGTCGTCAGCCTGATACCCGAGGCCAAAGCGTCCATGCCGGCCGCGGCGACGCATCTTCAGACGGAAAAGATCATCGACCAACGCAATGAGACCTTTCTGCCGCTGGTCACCATTGTGCCCAAGGGCGGGCATATCGTTTTCTCCAACAACGATCAGACGACCCATCAGGTCTATTCTTTCTCTGCCACCAAACAGTTCGAGATCACGCTGGCGCGGGGCGAGAAATCGCCACCCGTGGCGTTCGACAATCCCGGTGTGGCGGCGCTTGGATGCAATATCCACGACCACATGATCGCCTATGCCTTCGTGGCGGAAAGTCCATGGGCGGCTCTCACCGGCGCGGATGGACATGCGAGTATCGCCAATGTCCCTGCCGGAAATTACCAGGCGCAGGTCTGGCATCCCAAATTTCCGCCCGGACGCGACCTGCCGAGTTTGCGGACGGTGCTGGCGGGCGATACCACCCGTCTTGCCGTGAACGTCAAATTGCTCGGCGCAGCCCCGGTCTCGCGCAATCATGCCGGCAGCTACTGAGGGCGCGCGATGAGTTTCCGCCAACGCCTCGCTTTGTTCCTGGTTGCGACCCTGATCGCCGTGCAGGCCCTGACCGCGGTGTTCGCCTATGGCCTCATCCGCAGCAATCTGGTCGAACAAGCCAAGAGCGAACTCAAATCGACCGCGGCCGTCTTCACGCGTCAGCTTAACGTCCTCTCCGAACGCGTCAGCGACGATGTCGAAGTCCTGTCGCTGGACTATGCGCTGCGCAAGGCCGTTGCCGAGAACGACCAGGCAACGGCTCTCTCCGCGCTGCGCAATCATGGCAACCGCGTCGGCGCCACGCGCATGATCCTGGTTGGTCTGGATGGAAAGATCACTGCCGACACCACGAACGAACGCGCAGTGGACACGGCATTTCCCTTTTCTGACTTGCTCGATTCCGCAAGCGTCAACGATCAAGGCACATCGCTCGCCGTGCTGGACGGCGCGATCTATTGGATCGTGGTCGTACCGGTCAAAGCGCCTGTTCCCATTGCCTTCATTGCGGCTTGCGTGCCGGTCAACGATGCCTTGTTGGAGAAGTTGGGCCAGCTTTCGTCCGTTCCGCGCTCGCTCGCACTGGCAACGGCCAATGCAAAAGGCCAATGGACCGTGGTTTCCAAAACCGCGGGCTACACGCCCGTCGTGCAGCTTGCGTCTCTGGCAGCGCCGGCATCGGAGAATGCCGTCGTCGCCGCGGAAGAAAAAGGCGATCATTTGGCCATGATGGCGCGTCTGGCGACATCCCCGGCAAGCCGGCCGGTTGCCGTCGTTCTCGATTATCCCTTGGAACAAGCCTTGAACGCGTATCGCGTGGTTGTCACGCCGATGCTTCTTGTGCTGGGCGCAGCCCTTCTGATCGCGGTGGCGGGTGCAATGCTTATCGCGCGCGGCGTGTCGCGGCCCTTGGAAGCACTCGCCACGACGGCGCGGCGCATTGCCAAAGGCGACTACTCGCCCATTCCGCCGATCCGGCGTGCCGATGAAATCGGCGAACTTTCCTCCGCGCTCAACAATATGACCTATTCGATCGCCGAGCGCGAAACCGCCCTGAAAGGGGCGGTCGCCTCATTGGAATTGGCGCGCAATCAAGCGGTGAAGGCGAGCGAGGCGAAATCCCAATTTCTCTCCAACATGAGCCATGAGCTGCGCACGCCTTTGAATGCGATCATCGGCTTTTCGGAAATGATCCATCGACAGATGCTTGGCCAAATCCCGGTCCAGCGATATGTCGAATATGCCGGTCATGTTTTCGACAGCGGTACACATTTGCTGGTTCAGGTCGAAGAGATGCTCGACCTTTCCGATGCGGAAACCGGCAAGCTCACGCTCGCGCGCAAATATTTGAAGCCAGGCGGACTCTTGTCGTTCAGTCTCGATGCCCTGGCGCCGTTCGCCGAAAAAGCGGGCGTCGCCGTTGAAATTGCCGCCGACACCAACGCTTGGCCGCCAATCGATGCGGATGCGGCGAAGCTGCAACAGAGCCTGACCAACATCGTCCACAATGCCATCAAATTCACCCCGGCCAAGGGCGTGGTGACGATAGCAGGCGATTGCGTCGGCGACATGCTGAAGATCACCGTGAGCGATACCGGGATCGGTATCCGTTCCGAGGATCTGCCGCTGATCGTGCGGCCCTTTCATCGCCGCAAGGCCGCGTTCGATGCATCGCATCAAGGCGCGGGTCTCGGACTTCCCTTCGCCAAGACAATCGTCGAATTGCACGGCGGAACGCTCTCGATCCAGAGTACGCAAGGGATCGGCACCACTGTAACCATCGAGCTGCCGCTGGCCTTGGACGCAGCTCTCCACAACGCGGCGTGACGAACATGCGCAAATTCCTCACCGCGGTTTTCCTGATCTTCTTCTCCTCACCGGCATTGGCGGTCGATTTCCATTTCGACGGCTATGTCGATCTGCGTCTGGTGGTGCCATCCAATCAGGAGTCCTGGGAAACTGGCTTGTTTGGAAAGCTCCGCTACGGCGCGGAGGACAGCAAGCCCGACTTCAAATTTGCGGAAGCGGTAGGCCAGGCCGTTGTCCTTATCACCCCAGAGGTGATGGCCTTGGCGGTGGCCCGTATCGAGCCCAGACAGCGCACCTTCTTCGATTT
>DATARE010000329.1:0-1670 GCA_036264295.1 Micropepsaceae bacterium
TGCCGTGGCCACGGTGGCAAGCGCGAGGGCCGCAATGTGTCTGGTCGTCTTCATAAATCCTCCCTTGCTTCGTGCCTGCGCCTCATCGCGCCGCCGAAGCCTCGCGCACTCTATAATACAGGGTGCCCGCACTCGGGAAGGATGATCGGGCGGCTACAAGATGCTCTGGCTGACCCGCGTGACCAGGGTCATCGCCCCGCAAACCGAACAGGTGGCCCGATATTTACAATAGCCTGGCTCGCAATAGGCCAACCGGGCGGTCACGCTCTGGACGTTCTTGCGTCCCGGCTGATTCAGGTCTGCGGCAATGCAATTGTCGCAGATACATATGCCACGGCGTTGGTCGAGCCACGCTTCGACCCGGCGAGCAAGAGACAAGGGTCTCATGGGACGTTCTTTCGCTAGGACTATCCCGACTGGCGAACCGATATTCGCCCTGTGCAACGGCTAACGCATGGTTATTCGTACGGTTCCGGACAATTGTGCCTTTTGTCGATAAAATTGCGTCGAAGGACGCCGTCTTGCAGGTTTGCCTGGATAAGAGGCAGCATCAGAAAATCGAGCGTTAGGACGTGATGAGCGAGCCTTCCATGCTGCTTGAGCCGGGTGCCGAGGATATGGCGCTGCCGCCTAACGCTGGCGGGGGCGGCCATTCGTGGCGCCGGCCCGGATGGATGATTTCGCTGGCAATGCATGGGCTTGTGGCGTTTTTCTTGCTTTCGCACATCAACGCGCCCAGCCTGATGCCGGTCCCGTTCTTGCCGGTGGAGCTGGTGCGGTTGGCAGAGGAAACATCCGCGCCGGCCGCCCCACAAAAGCCAGTGGCTCCGCAAGAGCAGCGCACCGCATCGCTGGCGCCACAACGGCAACGTTCCGCATCGCTGGCCCCGAAGCCACCGCAATCGGCGGCAGCGCAGCCTTCGATCCCCAATCCGCCGGCGCCTACGGCTGAGGAGCCGCCGCGCCGCGACGAGCTGGAAACCCAGCTCGAGGCGTTGTCGAAGCTTCGGCAGACTCCGACGGACCCTCGGCTCCTGAAGGGTTCGGGCGCTGCGGACATCGATGCCGGCAATGGCGCCGGACGCGGCAAGGCCGCCTATAGCGTGAAGGACTATATCCGCGCCCAGGTGGAGCGCCGCTGGAATCTCGATACCACGGCGCTGGGCAAGGCCAATTTCGTGATTCCCATTCACGTGGTGCTGGCAGCCGATGGCGCGCTGACCCAGGCGGAGATCGTCGATCAGAAGCGCTACATTGCCGATGCGGCCTATCGCTTCATCGCCGTGAGCGCGCTGAATGCGGTCAGGCTGTCGTCACCCTTCGCGCTTCCGGCTGGGCACGAAGGCGTCATGGACGTGACGCTCGATCTCAATCCGCGCGATACGCTGCAATGATCACGGCAGAGTGCGCGCCAAGCGGAAGCCCGCGAGGCTGGAATAATCGAATTCGCCGCCATTGGCCGCGCTGCCGCTGCGTGCGGCCGAGCGCACGAAGATGGGGACATTGTCCCACGAGCCGCCGCGGATGACATGCTTGGTGCAATCGGATTGGAACAGCCACGGGCTGCCGTCGATGGGCGCGCCAGCATAGCTTTCGTGCCAGCAATCCTCGGTCCATTGCCAGGCATTGCCCAGCATGGCGTAGAGCCCGAACGGATTGGCCGGGAAGGA
>DATARE010000348.1:0-12004 GCA_036264295.1 Micropepsaceae bacterium
CGCTGCACATCGCTTTGATGGCGCCCGGCTATTACGGCCTGCAGACCGTCGGCTTTCTTGGCATCGCGTTGGTACTGTTCGGTCTTTCTGGCCTGGTGTTGTGGTGGCCCCGCCGGGGCCAATGGCGCTTTGCCTTCGGGATAAGGCGTGGGGCGCACGGATTCCGGCTCAATCACGATCTCCACGCTTCGGTGGGGTTCTGGAGCCTGATCGTATTTTTGATCGTGAGCCTGAGCGGCGTCGATCTGGCGTTTCCCGTCACGTTCCAGAACGTGGTTGGCAAAATCCTGCCGCTGCAGAACACTCTGACGCCTGGCCATCTCGATCCGGCGGCAGTCGCCAGCATCAAGGACAAGAATGCGCTCACGCCGGACGAAGCGGCGCGGGTGGCACTTGGGTCGGTGCCCAATTCGCGGGTGGTCCAGGTCCAGCTGCCGCCCAGCCGCGACGGCGTCTATCTGGTCACGCTCGTGCCGAGGCCGTTCGATGACAACGCGCCCCAGATCTCCACATTTATCGGACCCGGGCCGGAAATTCTCGATGTCGTCGATCCGCGGAACTACTCCACGGGTAAGCGCCTGTTGGTCTGGCTTCGGGTGCTGCATTACGGGCGTGGGCTGGGCGAAGTGTGGCGGGTGCTGGTGCTGTTTTCAGGCCTTCTGCCGCTCCTTTTCGCCATTACCGGCCTTCGCATGTGGCAGTTAAAGCGAGCCCAGCGCGCCGCTGTACCGGAGGGTGCCGTCCAGCCGGCAGAATAAAGCGGTTTTGTCAAATGCTTGGAATCACTGTCTGATTCTTGTCAAATCGTGAAATATTCCGTGAATTTTTTTCTTGCCACGCTTGGAACCATCAGGCATGAAACAAAACAGGCGTGTCGAAAGCCATGGGCAGGGGCGCCGGGTCTGTTAAGAGTCCTGTAGTATTAATGGCTCTAAACCTTTCGAGGATGGAGCCAAAGCCGGGGAACCGGACAGGGCTTGGGCATCACTAAGGCGAGCGGGGGCATCTCCAACTCGCGCGAAAACGGGATCTAAGCCTTGCGACGCACAGCGCCGACAAAATTTCATGCGTTCCTTCCCGAATTGCGCCGCGCCGGCGCCCGCGCCAGCGACATTCTAAGTTCCCCGGACGGCCGCTGGGCTCTTGTCTCCACCACCATGACGGCCTCGGTTGCGGTAGCCGTAGCGTGGCTGTCCTTGGATGCCACACCAGCCTCGACAGCGCGCGCCTATGAACCCAAGCGCGAGCAGGCGGCCCTTCCCTACGATCTTCTCCTGCGGCTCACCGGGGGCCATTCCATTCCCGCGATAGCCGCGGAAGATTCCAAATCGCTGTACCGCACGGCCGGACTGATTTCCCCCGACATCATTGGCCCGCTCGATCGCATGCTCGCCGCCGAACGCGAAGCGGCCAAGCCTCAGATCGAAACCCGCACACTGAAAGTCGACAATGGCGACACCATTGTCAGCATGCTGCAGGATGCTTGTGTGTCGAAAGTCGATGCCGCAGCTGTCGTGGCCGCGATGAAGCCGCTGATCAAGGCCAAGAAGATCCGTTCGGGTCAGACATTCAAAGCAACATTCGGTTCGCCCAAAGCCGCCCCCGAGACCGCACAATCCCAGCAGATCACGCAGACAGCCAAGGCGGATCAGGACGACGACGACAGTTCACCGACGCGGCGGCTGCTTTCGCTGTCCTTCGCGCCCAGCGTCGATCATCAGATCAATGTGCATCTGGCGCCCGAGGATGGCTATTTTGCCGAGGACGTGCAGCGGAAACTCGAAGGCCGCTATCAGCACGCCGGCGCCACCATCGATTCCAGCCTTTATCTTGCGGCGATGCAGGCCGGTATTCCGGCGGGTATCGTGGTCGAGATCATCCGGATGTTTTCCTATGACGTCGACTTCCAGCGCGATGTTCATCCCGGCGACCAGTTCGAAGTGTTCTTCAACCGCTATTTCACTGATGAAGGACAGCCCGCAAAGGCCGGTGACATTCTCGCTGCATCGATGACTCTGTCGGGCAAAAAACATCTCCTCTACCGCTTTGAAATGCCCGGTGGCGAAGCCGAATATTTCGATGCCAATGGGCAAAGCGCCAAGGCCATGCTGATGAAGACGCCGGTCGACGGCGCGCGGATTTCATCCGGCTTCGGTCAGCGCGCGCATCCGATCCTGGGTTATACGCGCATGCACAAGGGCATCGATTTTGCGGTGCCATCCGGAACGCCGGTCATGGCGGCAGGCAGCGGGACGGTGACATTCGCGGGCCCGGCGGGCGAATATGGCAATCTCGTCGTCATCAGCCACGGCAACAATTACGCCACCGCTTATGGACATCTCTCGCGGTTCGCGTCGGATTTGCACAAAGGCGAGCATGTGCATCAGGGCGATGTGGTGGCCTTTAGCGGCATGACCGGTCTGGCCACGGGACCACATCTGCATTACGAGATCCGCGTCGGCAACTCGCAGGTCAATCCTGCAACCGTCAAGGTCGCATCAGGACGCAAACTGGACGGCGACGAATTGAAGGCGTTCTTTGCCGAACGCAGCCATATCGAGCAGCTCGTCGCAGCAGCCCCCGTTCAGTCCAAGCTGGCCAGCAAATAGCGAATAGCGGACTCGCCGCTATTCGCCATTTCATATCACCCGTTCAATGCACCACGTGACTTGGCGGCGGTTCGGAACCACCGATCAATCCCAGTGAATCGGCCGAGGATTCCACCTCGATCCCGTTGATGATCAGCCCGTGCTTGCCGGCGGAGACAACCACCGTATCGCCATCGGCGATTTCACCTTCCAGGATCAGATTTGCCAGCGGGTCTTGAAGATTGCGCTGGATGGCACGCTTCAACGGACGCGCACCGTAAACCGGATCGTAGCCCGCCGCGGCAAGCCAGGTTTTTGCCTTTGCATCCAACTCGACCGTGATCTTGCGATCCGTCAACAGCTTCATCAGCCGCTCGATCTGGATATCGACGATCCGATCCATCTGACCGCGGGTCAGCCGGTGGAACAGGATGATTTCGTCCAGCCGGTTCAGGAATTCGGGCCGGAAGTGCGAACGCACCGCCGACATCACCTGACCGCGAACGGCGGTGGAATCTTCCCCTTCCGGCTGCGCCGCGAGGAACTCCGCACCGAGATTCGAGGTGAGGATGATCACCGTGTTGCGGAAATCCACCGTGCGACCCTGCCCGTCGGTCAGACGCCCGTCGTCGAGCACCTGCAGCAGCACGTTGAACACATCGTGGTGGGCCTTCTCGACCTCGTCGAACAACACGACCTGATAAGGCCGCCGGCGTACTGCTTCGGTCAGCGCGCCCCCTTCCTCATAGCCGACATAGCCCGGCGGCGCTCCTATGAGACGCGAGACGGAATGCTTCTCCTTGAATTCGGACATGTCGATCCGCACCATGGCCGTATCGTCGTCGAACAAAAACGCCGCGAGCGCCTTGGTGAGTTCGGTCTTACCGACACCCGTCGGACCCAGGAACAGGAACGAGCCAATCGGACGGTTTGGGTCCTGCAACCCGGCGCGCGAACGGCGCACAGCATTGGCGACGGCACGCACCGCTTCGTCCTGACCGACAACACGCTTTTCCAGGCTGTCTTCCATGCGAAGCAGCTTCTCGCGTTCGCCTTGCAGCATCTTGTCCACGGGAATGCCCGTCCAGCGCGACACCACACCGGCGATGTGCTCCTCCGTGACCGCCTCATTGACCAGACGGTCGCTGCCCTTTTCTTCCGCCGCTTTCAGCTTGCGTTCGAGATCGGGAATGACGCCATAGGCAAGTTCACCGGCGCGGCCGAGGTTGCCGCGGCGCTGCGCGATTTCAAGTTCCTGACGCGCTTTGTCGATGTCTTCCTTGAGCTTCTGCACGCTGTGGAGGGACTTCTTTTCCTCGTTCCAGCGTGCCGTCAGCGCCGCCGATTTCTCTTCGAGATCGGCGAGTTCGACTTCCAATTTCTCGAGCCGGTCCTTGGACGCCTTGTCGGTTTCCTTCTTCAGGGCTTCGCGTTCGATCTTGAGCTGAATGACGCGCCGGTCGAGTTCGTCCAATTCTTCCGGTTTGGAATCCACCTGCATGCGCAGACGGCTCGCCGCCTCGTCCATCAAATCGATGGCCTTGTCCGGCAGGAACCGGTCCGTGATGTAGCGGTTGGACAGCGTCGCCGCCGCGACGATCGCGCCGTCGGTGATGCGCACCCCATGATGGACTTCATATTTTTCCTTCAGGCCGCGCAATATCGAGATCGTGTCGGAGACCGACGGCTCCGAAACGAACACCGGCTGAAACCGGCGCGCCAGGGCCGCATCCTTTTCGACATGTTTGCGATATTCGTCGAGCGTGGTGGCGCCGATGCAATGCAGCTCGCCACGCGCCAGCGCAGGCTTCAGCAGGTTGGACGCATCCATGGCGCCCTCTGCCTTGCCGGCGCCGACGAGCGTGTGCATTTCGTCGATGAACAGGATCACCTTGCCCTGCGCCGACGTGATTTCGGAGAGCACGGCTTTCAGCCGCTCCTCGAATTCACCGCGGAATTTTGCACCGGCGATGAGCGCGCCCATGTCGAGCGCCATCAGCCGCTTGTCGCGCAAGGATTCCGGAACGTCGCCATTGACGATGCGCAGCGCCAAGCCTTCGGCGATAGCCGTTTTGCCAACGCCGGGCTCGCCGATCAGCACCCGATTGTTCTTCGTGCGGCGCGACAGCACCTGGACCGTACGGCGGATTTCCTCGTCGCGGCCGATCACCGGGTCAAGCTTGCCGGTGCGGGCAAACTCGGTCAGGTCGCGGGCATATTTCTTCAGCGCGTCATAGGCATTCTCCGCCGTCGCCGTGTCGGCCGTGCGCCCTTGGCGCAAATCGGCAATCGCCTTCTCGAGGTTTTGAGGGGTGACGCCCGCGTTCTTCAGTGCCGTCGCGGCGGGCGTGCCCGCACTCATGGCAAGAGCCTGCAACATGCGCTCGGCGGTTACGAAGGAATCGCCCGCCTTCTTGGACAGTTGCTGCGCCTGGTCGAAGAGCCGCGCCGTCTCGGGCGCGAGATAGACCTGTCCGGTGCCGCCCTGGACTTTCGGCAGCTTGCCGAGCGCGATCTCGACCTGCTGGCGCACGTCATTGGGCCGGCCACCAGCCGCCTGAATCAGGTTGGACGCCATTCCCTCCTCGTCATCGAGGAGGATCTTCAGAAGATGTTCGGGGGTCAGTTGCTGATGATTGGACCGAAGCGCAAAGCCTTGCGCCGATTCGATAAACCCGCGGGCGCGCTCGGTGAACTTTTCAAAATCCATGTTGCCACTCCTTTCGCCGCACCCCCGCCCCACAACAGGCTCGAGGACACGCCGATTCCATGCGGCCCAATGGCACCGCATTATCGCTTATGTGGCTTTGACTTGTCTCAAAACAAGGGCAGGAAATTTCGCAAATCGCCCAATTAGGCGGCTTCGTCGCCCTCTTCCATCTCCTCGTCGGCTTCCGCCAGGCTGAAGGACGGCGCACTGCCGGCCGGGACTGACTGGGGATAGGAAGGCTGCTCGTTCCCGCCCATGGGCCGCCCATCGCCATTGCCGCCGCCATTCGGCTGCTGGCCCTGGCCACCCACGCCCGGCTGGCCGCCCTGCTGCAATTGGGGGCCCTGCGCCATCAGGATGCGGTAGTAATGCTCGGCATGCTGAAGGTAATTCTCCGCCTGCACGCGGTCGCCGGCCGATCCTGCATCGCGCGCGAGCTGGAGATATTTCTCATAGACATGCGCCGCCGTGCCGCGAATCTTGACGTCAGGCCCGGTCGAATCGAATGCCCGGTTATGGTTCTGTTGTTGCGGCCGTCTGCCGCGTCCGCGTGAGCGTTTCACGTCTGCCCCTCGATAGTTGTTGTCATGTGTTTTGCATCGACCAGCGGATGTCCCGGGCCGCATATGGGAATGTCCCACCGCATGCGAATCAGTAATGTCATACCCAAACGCGTTTTTCCTTAAGCTCGCACGCGCACAATTCAGCTCATTTGTATGGTTCGCGCGCTGTTCCGAGCTCTCATGTCACGAAGGACGGCGCTTTATCTGGCGCTTCATCCGGCTCTTCCGTTTTTGCGGCGGCCGAAACCCTCGTTCTTCCCCAGTGCGGGAACCCTAGCCGCTTCGTATCTCCGATGCCAAGTCTTTTTTTGGCGCGGACCCTGGCCCCCGAACGCCGGCGACCAAGCAACGAGGAATACCAGCAAGATCGCAAACGGTTCCTTCAATGGCCAAACCTTGCTGCTTCAGTACCGCACCCACTGATTCGGCTTGGCCTAGACCGAGTTCGAAAAAAGCCAAGCCTTGGGGCTTCAGATGCGCGGGCAGGCAAGCGGCAACCCGCCTATATTCGGCCAGCCCGTCAGGCCCACCATCGAGCGCCAAACGCGGCTCATAGCGCGCAACCTCCAGCTCAAGCTCGCTCAATTCCGCCGACGGGATATAGGGTGGGTTAACCAAGATTGCATCGAACGCCCCCGAAATATTTTCGAGCCAATCGCCGCAGACGAACGCCGCCCGCTTCTCCAGCCCCAAGGCGGCGGCGTTGCGGGCAGCAAAGGCGAGAGCGGTTTGCGAGATATCGATCCCAATCCCGGCGGCGTTCGGGCGTTCGGACAGGAGTGCGAGCAACAGGCACCCCGACCCGGTGCCGAGATCGGCGATCCTCAAACAGGCGTCGCGGCTGGGGAAACGGCGCAGAACCTCTTCGATAAGGGTTTCCGATTCCGGGCGCGGGATCAGCACGCCCGGTCCGACGACAAAAGGCAGGCTCCAAAACTCGCGCGACCCAACGATATAGGCGAACGGCTCGCGTCCAACACGCCGTGCCAGCGCCGCTTCATAGCGGGCCAAAGCCTCGGACATTAGGGCGGAGGTTTTCCCTGCGACGATATCTTCCTGCCGCATGCCCAGCACATAGCCCAGCAAGAGCCGCGCTTCGCGGCGGGGGGACTCGACGCCTGCCGTACGAAGGCGCGTTGCGGCTTCGGAGAGCAGCGCATCCATATCCGTGCCGCTCAAACCGTTTCTTCCTCGGCGGCGAGGCGGCTTGCCTGATCTTCCGTCATCAGCGCATCGATGATCTCGCCCAGATCGTCGCCCGAAATGATCCGGTCGAGCTTGTAGAGCGTCAGGTTGATGCGATGATCGGACACGCGTCCTTGCGGGAAATTGTAGGTGCGAATCCGCTCGGAGCGGTCCCCCGATCCCACCAGGCCCTTGCGTTCGGCGGCCCGCGCATTGGCCTGGCGTTCGCGTTCCGCCTCGAACATGCGGGCTTTCAGGATTTTCATCGCCTTGGCTTTGTTCTTGTGCTGCGATTTCTCCTCCTGCATCGCCACCACGATGCCGGTCGGAAGATGGGTGATGCGCACCGCCGATTCCGTCTTGTTGACGTGCTGCCCGCCGGCGCCGCTCGCCCGGTAGACGTCGATGCGAAGATCCTTGTCGTCGACATTCACGTCCACGTCTTCAGGTTCCGGCAACACCGCAACCGTCGCCGCCGAAGTGTGAATGCGGCCCGAATTTTCGGTGACCGGAACGCGCTGCACGCGATGCACGCCGGATTCGAATTTCAGCTTGGCATAGGCCCCCTCGCCTTCCGCGCTGAGCACCGCTTCCTTCACGCCGCCGAGATCGGATTCGCTCAGCGACAGCAATTCTGTCTTCCAGCCCTGCAATTGGGCGTAGCGCGTGTACATCTTCAACAGGTCGCCGGCGAAAAGGGCCGCTTCATCGCCGCCCGTGCCGGCGCGGACTTCAATGATCGCGCTGGAATTGTCGGCGGAATCCTTGGGCAACAGCAACAGCTGGACATGCCGTTCCAGCCCGGCGAAGCGCTTGCGCAAATCTTCGACGTCTTCCTGTGCCAATTCCTTCAATTCGGAATCGGTGGCCGGATCGGCGAGCAAAGCCTCGCTGTCCTTAAGCGCGGTGCGCGTGTCCTTATAGGCCTGGATCGCATTCACAACCGGCGAGAGCTGCGAGTGCTCCTTGGAAAGCTTCGCGAAATCTCCGCTGTGGCCAGACGCAAGCTGAGCCTCGATCGTGTGAAAACGATCCAGCACGCGTTCCAATTTGGCGTCGGGGATCATGGCGCAATCACCTTCCTTCCCCCTTGATGGGGGAAGGTGGCCCGCAGGGCCGAAAGGGGGTGATGGCGACGCAAGTCCCCCCCTTCCGTCGCTTCGCGACACCTTCCCCCGCAAGGGGGGAAGGCAAGAGAAGAGGATCCTTCGCGCCGTGGATCAAAAATCCACGCTCGATGCAACGTGCAAACAGCATCGCTACTGCGCGGGTTCGAGCGCGTTGCGGCTGGCTTCGATTTCGGCAGCCTTTTTCTCGCAAAGTTCGACCACGTGATCGACCAGACTCGCATTTTCAAGCTTATAAACGGGCTTGCCGTTCAGATAGATCATGCCTGCGCCGGCGCCGCCGCCGGTGAAGCCGATATCGGTCTCCCGGGCTTCGCCTGGCCCGTTCACGACGCAGCCGATGATCGAAAGCGACATCGGCGTGGCGATGTGCTTCAGCCGGTCTTCCAGCAATTCGACGGTCTTGATGACGTTGAAACCCTGCCGCGCGCAGGACGGACAGGAAACGATGTTCACCCCGCGATGCCTGAGACCGAGCGATTTGAGGAGATCGTAGCCGACGCGGACTTCCTCCTCCGGCTCGGCCGAAAGGGACACGCGAATGGTGTCGCCGATCCCCGACCACAGCAGCATGCCCATACCGATGGAGGATTTGACGGTACCGGGAATCATGCCGCCGGCTTCGGTGATGCCCAGATGCAGCGGGTAATCGCAAACATCGGCAAGTTGCTGATAGGCGGCGACCGCAAGAAAAACGTCCGAGGCCTTCACGCTCACCTTGAACTCAAAGAAATCGTTGTCTTCCAGAATGCTCATATGGCGCTGCGCGCTTTCCACCATCGCTTCCGGACAGGGCTCGCCATATTTCTCCAGCAAGTCTTTTTCGAGCGATCCCGCATTCACCCCGATGCGGATGGAGCAGCCATGATCCTTGGCGGCCTGCACGACTTCGCGCACGCGCGCAGCCGAGCCGATATTGCCCGGATTGATCCGCAGGCAGGCAGCCCCGGCCACTGCCGCTTCGATGGCGCGTTTGTAGTGAAAATGAATGTCCGCCACGATGGGAACGCGCGAGGCCCTCACGATTGCCTTCAGGGCCTTTGTCGAATCCTCATCGGGACAGGAAACCCGCACAATATCGGCGCCTGCATCTTCCACACGCTTGATCTGAGCAATCGTCGCGCGCGCATCCGAGGTCAGCGTGTTGGTCATGGTCTGGACGGAGATGGGCGCATCGCCGCCCACCTCGACATTGCCCACACGGATCTTGCGGGATTTGCGTCTTTGAATATCGCGATACGGCCGAATGCTCATATCAACCGTGTCCCCCGCGTCCAGCGACGTCCTGCGGATTCAACGATAGGTTCTCGGAAACCGTGCCGCTCTGACCGGCATACCCCGAAGGCTTGCCGTCCAGGATAAATTCCAACGCCCCGCCGTCGGATACCGAAAGCGTCAGACCAGCGTTGTCGGGCACCAGATAGGAATCCCCGGGCTGGAGCTGCCGGTCCAGGAAAAGACGCTTGTTGGGTCCCAGCACGGTGACACGCGTGGGCTTGTGCGCGAGCAGCGTGATCCGCGAATTGTTCTGCACGCCATATTTGTGGCCCGCCGGCAGGGAGGCGGAGGGCTCCGCCGCGGCGGAAGCGGGAGCAGCGGCCTCGGGTGTCACTGCTGTTTGTGGCGGTGCGGCCGGTTGCGGAGCCGGCACTGGCGGGGGATTGGGAACCGGCAAATCGGCCTGCGCTGTCAGGCGCGGCGGAACGGCCGTGGCCGGTTGCGTGGTCATGCGATTGACGGCCACGAACAGGTAATAAATCCCGTAGATCACAGCCACCGCGAGCAGGAGCGCGAAAACGATACCGCCCTGAGGCAGCTTGCGTTCATGCGGGGTTGAAACCTGGACGACGCCGTCCCTGATGTCGCTGCGGCCGGCAATTTCGATCTTCAGCCGTTCGACACACTCCTTGGCATCCAGACCCAAATATTGGGCGTAGGCGCGTACGAATCCGATCGTGTAAGCCCGCCCGGGAATGGCGTCGAAATGGCTTTCCTCCAGCGCGTCGAGATAATCCTTGCGGATTTTCAGCGCGGCGGAGATCTGCGCCAAATCCTCGCCCTTGCGCTGACGGGCCTTGCGCAAATCCTGTCCGACGGTCTCCAACGGCGCGTCGGCATCGTCGGAAATCTCGCGCAAATGAAGGCGGCGGCGTTCGAGCCCGCCGCTACTGTCCAGCGAAAGTCGCGTTACTTTTGCCATGCCGCCTGCTGTTCACTCAGGTTCCATACCGCAATTGGCATTCCAGGCGCGGTGTGTCCAGATCCTGAGTCGGTCAATTAAACCAGAAGCTTGCTATAGCCACAACCCGCTCAGCCGTCTATCGCGCGCCAACCGCCACGCCATGGGTGGCCGCAAATTCTGCGAGCTCGCCGCGCGTGGTTGGTTCCGACATGTTGCACAGGCGCTCACAGACGGGCTTGAGCATGCGCGTATCGAGGCTGCGGATCATCATCTTCACGGGCCCGATCATGGAAGCCTGCATCGAAAGCGAGCGGATGCCAGCCCCAACCAGCGCCATGGCCTCCAAAGGGCGTCCGGCGATCTCCCCGCAAATCGAGATATCGGACAGGCGACCCGCCGCTTTTCCCTCCTCCACAATGCGGTGAACGAGGTTCAATACGGCCGGGGACAGCGTGTCGTAACGCCGGGCCACGGCCGCATTGGTCCGGTCGGCGGCGAACAGGAACTGCAACAGATCGTTCGAGCCTATAGAAATAAAATCAGCGGCTTGCAGGATTTGCTTCAGAACAAACAGCAATGAAGGAACTTCCACCATCGCGCCGAGCTTGAGGTTCTGCGGCAACTTCAGCCCCACCCTTTTGGCACGTTCCAACTCGCGGCCAATCTGCGCTCTCGCGGCCTCGAATTCGGCCACCTCGCTTACCATCGGCAGAAGCAGGCGAAGCGGCCGCCCTTCGGCCGCCGTAATAAGAGCGCGCGCCTGGTAGCGCAGCAGCGCCGGGCGGTCGAGCGCGATCCGTATCGCGCGCCAGCCTAGGGCGGGGTTTTCCTCGCGCACCGTGCGGCCATAGCTGGGCACCTTGTCGCCCCCGAGATCGAGAGTGCGGAAGACAACCGGTTTTCCTTCCGCTGCATCAAGCACATGCTTGTAAAAGATGATCTGATCTCTGAGCCGCGGCATGTTCGAACCGATCATGAATTGCAGCTCGGTTCGGAAGAGGCCAATGCCGTCAGCGCCCGATTGGCTTAGATGCGGCAAATCGAGTAGAAGCCCGGCATTCATGTTCAGGCTGATGTGAACGCCATCCAGCGTGACCGCCGGTTCGTCGCGAATGGCCGCAAACTGCGCCACCCGCTGCGCCAGCAAACCCTGTTTGGCCTGAAACGCTGCGATGACTTCGGCCGGCGGGCGCAAATGGATTTCGCCGCTGTCCGAATCCACCACAATGCGATCGCCGGCACGCGCGGTGTCCGCCGGCCCTTCGACACCGCCGACCAAGGGAATGCCAAGGGAGCGCGCGACAATGGCGATGTGGGAGGTCTGAGAGGCTTCCTCGACCACCAGCGCCAGGATTCGATTCCGCCCGTAATCGAGAAGCTCGGCGGGGCCCATCGTGCGCGCCACCACTATGGCATTGTCCGGCAGCGATTCGGTTTCGCCGCCGTCGCTCTTGGCGAGGTGGCGCATCAACCGGCGGGCGAGATCGTCGAAATCGTGCAGCCGCTCCCGCAAATAGGGGTCGTTGGTGCGGTTGATGCGGGCGCGGGTTTCGTCCTGCACACGCTCGACGGCCGCTTCCGCGGTCAGGCCCGAACGGACCGCATCCGTCAAACGTTGGCGCCAACCCTGATCGTGCGCGAAGAGCCGG
>DATARE010000343.1:0-3947 GCA_036264295.1 Micropepsaceae bacterium
GCCGATGCTATTGAGATTGGCTTCAACGCTCGCTATCTCCTGGATATCACCGGCCAGATTGTGGGCAAGGATGTTCGCTTCCTGCTTGCCGATGCCGGCTCACCCACGCTCATCGAAGACACCGAGGACGGCCGCACTTTGTACGTCCTGATGCCGATGCGGGTTTAGGATTTTGAATTGAGGCAGATTGCCAGCCTGATGGATGACGCGGAGAAGCGTCCGGTAGACCCGTTTGCGGGAAAGCGCGCCTGCGCGCTGGCGGCCACGCGCGTCAGCCTGACCAATTTCCGCTCCTATGCGCGCGCCGAATTGCAGATCGCGCCGCAGCCGGTCGTGCTCGCGGGCGCCAATGGCACGGGCAAGACCAATCTTCTGGAAGCGATTTCGCTGCTGTCGCCGGGCCGGGGCCTGCGCGGCGCCAAGCTCGCCGCAATTCAGCGCAAGGCGCCCGCCGATACGGCCACCGGCAGGGACGTCTTCATGGACAGCCTGTGGGCAGTGTCGGCGACCATTGCGCGGCCCGGCGGAGCCTGGGAGATCGGCACGGGCCTTCTGGCGGCCAATCCGGGTGCGCCGCCGCGCCGCGCTCTGCACCTGAACGGAGCCGCGGCACAGAGCGCGGATCTGGCCGAGCTTCTGCCCATGCTGTGGCTGACGCCGGCCATGGACCGGCTTTTCCTGGAAGGCGCATCCGAACGCCGGCGGTTTCTGGACCGGCTGGTGTTTGCTCTCGATCCCGCCCATGCCAAGCGGGCCGCGCGTTACGAGCGCGCCATGCATGAGCGGCTGCAGCTGCTGCGCGAGGGGGCGCGCGATCCCGTCTGGCTCGACGGGTTGGAAGAAAGCATGGGCACGGACGGCGCGGCCGTAACGGCCTCGCGGCTGTCCGTCATCGACAGATTGAACGCAGAGCTCGATGCGCGCGGCAGCCAAGGCGCCTTTCCCTGTGCGCGGCTGGCGCTGGAGGATTCCTCCGCCGATGCGGCCACCGAGCCGCGGCGGCTGCAAGCACGTCTGGCGGCTGCGCGGGAGCGTGATGCGGATGCCGGTCGCACCAGTGTGGGACCTCATCTCGCCGATCTGGAAGTTCGCCACACCGCCAAGCGCAGCGACGCGCGCGATTGCTCCACCGGCGAACAAAAGGCGTTGTTGATTTCCATCGTGCTTGCCAATGCCTGGGCGCAGAAGGCGCGTCATGACGGCGTTGCGCCGCTTCTGCTGCTGGACGAGATCGCCGCCCATCTGGACACCAAGCGCCGCGCCGCCTTGTTCGAGGAAATCCTCGCGCTGAATGCGCAAGGATGGCTGACCGGCACCGATGCCAGCCTGTTCGAACCGCTGCAGGGCCTGGCGCAATTTTTCTCCATCGATTCCGGGCGTTTCGTTGCGATGGAGCACGCATGATTCCGCTGCACAATCTTCTCCTCTATGCCGGAATTTATGCGTTCGTCATCGCACTGCCGGGGCCCAATGTGATCGCCATCGCGGCGCGCGCGCTGGCGGGCGGGTTTGCCGCTGCCGTTCCCGCGGCGTTCGGCACCGCTCTGGGCGATATCGTGCTGATGAGCTTTTCGGTTTTCGGCCTGGAGCTGGTGGCCAAAGCCAGCGGCGAGTTGTTCTTCGCGGTGAAAATTGCCGGCGTGCTTTATCTGCTCTGGCTCGGATACAAATATTGGACCGCGCCGGTGGAAACGCTGGAGGTGCGGGTATCGAGCGCGCGCTACGGGTTCTTCTCGCAGCTTGCGGTGACCGCCGGCAATCCCAAAGGCATGGCGTTCTTTTTCGCCTTCCTCCCCACCATGGTCGATATGCACAGCATCAACATTTTTGGTTATCTCGAGCTGATTGGGGCAACGCTGATCCTGATCCCGGCGATCACGTTGACCTATGCGGCACTGGCCGACAGGGCACGCGCGGTTCTGGTCAGCGAAAAGGCGCGGCGGCGTCTCAACAAAGGCGCGGGCGCCATCATCATTGGCGCGGCCTTGGGAATCGCGGTGGGCTGATGTCGGATCAAGCAGCACATCCCAATCCCAACGGCAACGGCACCAATGGTGGCGAGGTCTATGATTCCGGCTCCATCAAGGTGCTCAAGGGCCTGGATGCGGTGCGCAAGCGGCCGGGCATGTATATCGGCGACACCGATGACGGTTCGGGCTTGCACCACATGGTCTATGAAGTCATCGATAATGCCATCGACGAAGCGCTGGCCGGCTATTGCGACCGCATCGATGTGGAGCTGAATCCCGACGGCTCGGCCACGGTGCGCGACAATGGCCGTGGCGTGCCGGTGGACATCCACAAGGAAGAAGGCGTGTCGGCGGCCGAGGTCATCATGACCCAGCTTCATGCCGGCGGAAAATTCGAACAGAACGCCTATAAAGTTTCCGGCGGTCTGCATGGCGTGGGCGTGTCGGTGGTGAATGCCCTGTCCGAATGGCTGGATTTGCGTATCTGGCGCGAGGACAACGAACATTACATGCGCTTTCGCGACGGCGATCCCGTTGCGCCGTTGACGATTGTGGGGCAGGCAAACGGGCGGCGCGGAACGGAAGTCACCTTCCTTCCCAGCGCCAAAACCTTCACCAAGACAGAATTCGATTACGCCACGCTGGAACACCGCTTACGCGAACTCGCTTTTCTCAATTCGGGCGTCACAATCCGGCTCGTCGACAAGCGCGGGGTCGAAAAGAAGGAAACCGTCCTGCACTACGAAGGCGGGCTTGAGGAATTCGTGCGCTACCTCGACCGTGCCAAGACCGGGCTCATTCCCAATCCGATCCTGATCGGCGCGGATCGCGATTCCATGCGCGTGGAGGCCGCGCTCTCGTGGAACGATTCCTATCACGAGAACATGCTGTGTTTTACCAACAATATCGGCCAGCGCGACGGCGGCACCCATCTCGCCGGCTTCCGCGCCGCGCTCACCCGTGTGGTGACGAAATATGCCGATGAAAATGCCGGCAAGAAGGATCGCGTTGCGCTGACGGGGGATGATTGCCGCGAGGGTTTGACCTGCGTGCTGTCGATCAAGGTGCCCGACCCGAAATTCTCCTCGCAGACGAAAGACAAGCTGGTGTCCTCGGAAGTGCGCCCCGCCGTCGAAGGCGTGGTGCTGGAACAGCTCGGACGCTGGTTCGAAGAGCACCCCGCCGAGGCCAGGGCCATTGTGGGCAAGGTGGTGGAAGCCGCGACTGCGCGCGAGGCCGCCCGCAAGGCCAGCGAGCTGACCCGGCGCAAGGGTGCGCTCGACGGCAGCGGCCTGCCCGGCAAGCTCGCCGATTGCCAGGAACGCGATCCGTCGAAATGCGAAATCTTTATCGTCGAAGGCGATTCCGCCGGCGGCTCCGCCAAGCAGGGGCGCAACCGCGCCAATCAGGCCGTGCTGCCGTTGCGTGGCAAGATCCTGAACGTGGAGCGCGCGCGTTTCGACAAGATGCTGGGCTCCCAGGAAATCGCGACGCTTATTACGGCGCTAGGAACCGGCATCGGGCGGGAGGAATTCAATCCCGACAAGCTGCGCTACCACAAAATCATCATCATGACGGACGCCGATGTCGACGGCGCCCATATCCGCACGCTGCTGCTGACGTTTTTCTACCGGCAGATGCCGGAACTGATCGACCGCGGTCATCTCTTCATCGCCCAGCCGCCGCTGTACAAGGCCGCGCGCGGCAAGTCCGAGCGCTATCTGAAGGACGAGCGCGAGCTTGAAAATTATCTGATCGAGGAAGGGATCAAGGACACAGCGCTGACGCTTTCCGAGGGCGAGCGCATCGCGGGTGCGGATCTTGCGCATCTGCTGGAGCGGGCCCGCGCGGCGCGCACCGCGCTGGATGGATTTCCGCGGCATTATCCGCGCTTCGTGCTGGAACAGGCCGCAATCGCCGCTGCGCTCAATCCCGAAGTGCTGTCGGACGCCGTCAAGGCCGAGGAAGCGGCGCGTT
>DATARE010000349.1:0-11536 GCA_036264295.1 Micropepsaceae bacterium
AACGCGCCGCGGAAATCAGCGTTTCCGCATCCGCGGCTGAAAGCGCGCCCGCGCGCTCCAGCTTCTCCAGCGCGGCAATCGTGTTCGCATCCAGGACGCCCGGAATGGCCGCCGCGCGGCAAAGCTGCAAAATCTGGGCGATGAATTCGATATCGACGAGCCCACCGGGCGCGAATTTGATGTCCCAAATATCCCGCCCGGGAAATTGCGCGGCCATTTTCTCGCGCATCACCCGCGCATCCCGCAGAATTTCCTGCGCATCCGCCGGTCGCGTCAGAAACGCGGTTATCGCCGCTTCGACCCGCTTCGCAAGCTCTTCATGCCCGGACAGCACGCGCGCCCGCGTAAGCGCCATGCGCTCCCAGGTCCAAGACCTCTCGCGATGATATTCCAAGAAGGTATCGAAGCTGACCGCCACCGGCCCTTGATTGCCGGAGGGACGCAGGCGCATGTCGACCTCGTAGAGACGCCCTTCCGCTGTCATCGCCGTAAGCCCCGCGATGAAACGTTGCGCCGTGCGGGCATAATAGACCGATGGTGCGAGCGGCCGCGCACCGTCCGACGTGGTCGCATCGGCCGCATGCGTGTAGATGAAGACAAGATCGAGATCCGACGCGGCCGTCATCTCGCGTCCACCGAGTTTTCCGAACGCCACCACCACCAGCCCCCCGCCAGGGATTTTGCCGTGCGCCGCCGCCATCTCGTGCTCGACAAAGTCCTGCAAACCGCCAATCACGGTTTCCGCTATCGCGGCGTAAGCCGGGCCCGCCTCCTCCGCATCGCTGAGACCTTGAATCACCTGTACACCGATGCGGAACATCTCTTCCTTGGCAAAACGCCGTGCGGCATCGAGCGCGGCCTCATAGCCGGGGTTACGTGCGAGCTCGCCGGCAAAACGCTCGCGCAATTCCTTCTCTGATGGCGTTCGCGCGAGAAAATCGGGATCGATCAACGCATCCAAGACGCCGGCGTGGCGGCCAAGATATACCGCGAGCTTCGGCGCAGAGCCGGCAATTTCTGCGATAAGATCGAGCAGCCGCGGATTGGCCAGCAGCATCGAAAACACTTGCACGCCCGCCGGCAGCCCCGAAAGAAAATGATCGAAATGGGCGAAAGCCGCGCGGGGATCGGCGGTCCTTGCGAGCGCCTCCAGCAAAGCTGGCATCAGTTTCGTCAGAAGCTCGCGCGCACGAGCGCTGCGCGTCGCACGAATTCGGCCATGATGCCAGCCCCGGATGACCGCGGAAACATCGCCGGGCCGTTCGAAACCCATGCGTGCAAGCGTCGCCACCGTTTCCGGATCTTCCTCGACCCCGGTGAAGACCAGGTTGCCGGTTTGTGTCGAAAGCGGTGCTTCGCGTTCGAACAGGCGCGCATAATGGGCCTGAACGGTCGTCAGCTTCCGCCGCATTGTCTCTTCGAAAACCACGGTGTCGCCGAAGCCCGCAAAGCGCGCGATATGATCCAGCCCTTCAATCGTTTTCGGAAGCGTGTGTGTCTGCTGGTCTTCGATCATCTGCAGCCGGTGTTCGACCATGCGCAGAAAGCGGTAAGAATCGGTCATATCTTGCGCAGCATCGCTAGAAATGTGACCACGCCCATGAAGCGCCGCGAGCGTCCCAAGCGTGCTTTTGCCGCGTAGGCTTGCGTCCCGCCCGCCAAGAATGAGTTGCTGCGTCTGGGCGAAGAATTCGATTTCACGAATACCGCCGCGGCCGAGCTTGATATTGTGTCCCGCAACCGCCACGCGCCCATGCCCGGCATGGCTGTGAATTTGGCGCTTGATGGAATGAATGTCCTGGATGGCAGCGTAATCGAGATTCTTGCGCCAGATGAACGGTTGCATCGTTTCCAGAAACCGAGCCCCGGCTGTCGTGTCTCCGGCACATTGGCGCGCCTTGATCCAGGCGGCGCGCTCCCAGTTCTGGCCCATCGCTTCGTAGTAAAGTTCGGCTGCAACTGTCGAAATGGCGATCTGTGTTGCCCCCGCATCCGGACGCAGCCGCAAATCCACACGGAATACGTAACCTTCGGTCGTGGATTCGGTGAGAAGCTTCAGCAACCCCTTTACCAGCTCAATCGCGGCCATCCGCTTTTCGCCGGCGCGCATCAGAGAGAAGCGCTCCTCATCATAAAAAACGACCAGATCGATATCGCTGGAATAGTTGAGTTCGAACGCGCCCATTTTGCCCATGGCGAGAGCGATCAAGCCGGAGCTGTCTTCCAAATCCTCTGGCGCGATTTCAGCGGACGCCGTGCCCTTATGCGCCTCCGCGAGCAGAAACCGCAGGGCGCCTTTCACACAGCAATCGGCAAAATGCGTCAGCGCTGTCGTCACCGCTTCAAGATCGAACAACCCCGTGATATCGGCCAAAGCAATGGCGAGTGCGGCACGCCGCTTGGCGGCGCGCAATCGGCGCATGGCGGCATCTATGGTCTCGCATTGGGCTGCGGCAAGCGCGTCCGCATTGAGTGCCGCAAGGCATGACGCCGGGCCTTGGCCCAAGAGCTCCGCGAGAAACGCCCACTCTTTCAGCATCAGCCGTGCAAGAAAAGGGCTGTTGCCGGCGGTCGCTCTGAGGATGGCATGAAATCCGGCATCGCCGACCACATCGGGCGCTAGCTTAGCAAGCTCATCCAGTGTGCGTGTCGCACGTTCCGGATCGAAAACCGGCGGCAGATGCGAAGGCGCGTGAAAATCCGGCAACATCTCAGGGGACCTACACCGTCACAGCACAAACGAAAAGGGCCGCGGCAGCATGAAGCCGCTCAGAGGATTTCAGAGCCGATCAGTGAACCGGTTCGCTGTGGGATTCCTGCCGCGCCGGCGCGGTCTTCGGCGCGCGCACCTCATCGGCAACGCGTTTGAACGAAAGCGTCGCGCGAAGCCCCGGCTGATTGTCCTCGAATGTCAGCTCCGCCTCGTGCATATGGGCCACGGCCGCGACAAGGCTAAGGCCAAGACCGGTGCCCGGCGAGTTGCGGCTCGATTCCAATCGGACAAAGCGCTGCGTCACACGGATGCGGTCTTCGGCGGGAATGCCCGGTCCATTGTCAGCGACGACGAGCGCAGGGCCGTTCTCGTGGTTCTCGAGCGCAACCAGCACGGTGCCGCCGCTTGGGGTATATTTGATCGCGTTATCGACCAGATTGGCGAGCGCCTGGGAGATCAAATTGAGATTGCCGCGCACCAGCCCCGAGTCGGGGACCTGTTTCACGACGAAGCGCAATTGTTTTTCTTCGGCGAGCGGTCCGTAGAGTTCGCCCACGCCTTCGATCACCGCCGTTAGACTGAGATCGCGCATCGTTTCCCGCACGCTGCCGGCTTCGGCTTCGGCGATAAGAAGCAGCGCGTTGAACGTGCCGATCAGGCGATCGGTCTCCTGCACGGCCGCGTCGAAATCGCGGGCGGTTTCGGAATCCGGCGACTGCCGCATCGCGGCCAACTCCAGACGATTGCGCAGGCGATTGAGCGGGGAACGCAAATCATGCGCCACATTGTCCGAAACCTCGCGCATGCCATGCAGCAGCCGCTCGATGCGGTCGAGCATGCGGTTGAGATTGTCCGAAAGTTCGTCGAATTCGTCTCCCGCCGGCGTCACAGGCACCCGGAGCGAAAGATCGCCACCCATGATTTGCCGGCTGGTCCGATTGATCACATCCAGACGCGCAAGGAAGTTGCGGCTGATCAGCAACCCTCCCGCCAAGCCCAGCACGATCATCATGCCCGCGCCCCAATACAGCGCGGTTTGAAAGAGCCCTTCGAGCACGCGGCGGTCTTCGACATCGCGCGCCACCAGAAGATAGAATCCTTGTGGCAGGGTGATGATCTTGCCCCGCCCGCTCCTCAGTTCGGTGGCGGTTCCGACGCGACGTTCATAGGGGAATTCCACGAAACCGCCGCCGACCGAAACAACCTGTGGCCAGCCGTCAAGGCTTCCCGCAATGACGCGGTGATTGCTGTTGGCGAGAAGGTATAGACCCTGTTCGCGCCGTATCGAACGCCCAATAATCGCATTGGTCAGGCCGTAAAGATCCAATCTCGGATATTGTTCGAGCAGCCCGGAAATTTCGGCCTCGATGATCTCGTCGGTTTCGCGGTCGAGAACGCGCGCGGTGTTCCAATAGACGAAACCCACCAACGCGATGGCCGAGACCGCGAAGATCGCAAGATAGATGGCGACGATTCGAAAAGCTTGAGTGCGAAGGATCTTAGGCGTGCGCACGGATCATATAACCCGCGCCGCGAACGGTGTGCAGAAGCGGCGCTTCGAATCCTTTGTCGATCTTGGCGCGCAAACGCGAGATGTGCACATCAATAACATTGGTCTGGGGATCGAAATGATATTCCCAGACATTTTCCAACAACATCGTACGCGTGACAATCTGACCGGCATGCCGCATCAAATATTCGAGCAGCCGGAATTCGCGCGGCTGCAGCTCGATGGCGGAGCCGTCGCGTTTGGCGGTGCGGGAAAGCAGATCCAGCTCCAGATCGCCCACCGACACCTTGGTCTTCACCGAACCCGGATCGCGGCGGCGCACCAGCGCATCCAACCGCGCCAGCAATTCGGCGAACGCATAGGGCTTGGTCAGATAATCATCGCCTCCGGCGCGCAATCCCTTGATGCGATCATCGACATCGGAGAGTGCGCTCAAAAACAAAACGGGGGTCATATTGCGCTCTTCGCGCATTTCGGCCACGAGCCGGAGACCGTCGAGTTTGGGCAGCATGCGATCCACGATCGCGACATCATAGGGGCGGGAAAGCGCCAGCGTCAGGCCGGTTTCCCCATCGCCCGCATCGTCCACCACGTGGCCGGCCTCTTTCAGGCCCTTGACCAGGTAGCGTTGTGCTTCGAGATCGTCTTCTACTACAAGAACCCGCATGAGCATTCTTCCTTCTTGGTTTGCTCACGCCCGTCGCGCAGCTGAAGATCCCCTATTGACGGCGCGCAGATCAAATCCCCCACGCCGATACAAATAAAAACCGCCGCCAGGCGAACCTGGCGGCGGTAAGAGGATCAACCCTTGGCCACTTTCAGGGCGACGTAATGTTGTCCCTGATCGCCGGCGACCAGAAGCAGCACGGTTTCCCGCCCTGCCTTCTTCGCGTCGGCAACACCCTGCTCGATATCGGCGGGGGTCCGGACGTTCTTGTTGCCGATGCCGACGATCACATCGCCGGGATGGAAGCCCTTGTCGGCGGCTTCGCTATTCGAATCCACGGACGACACGACGACACCGTTGACTTTCTCATCGACGTTGAACTGTTCTCTCGTCTCTGCATTCAGCGGCATCAACTCCATGCCGAGCGAGGGGGTACTGGTCTGACGGTTGCCAGCACGATCACCCCGGTTCGGGGTGGAGGGTTTGTCGGCGCTGGCAACCTGATCGTCGCGCTTGGCGATGATGGCGCTGACGTTGCGCTTCTGGCCCTCGCGCAACACCGTGAAATCCGCCTTTTCGCCGGCTCGCAAACCGGCAACCTTGCGCGTGAGATCGCGATTGTCATCGACATCGGTGCCATTGAGCGAGGTGATCACGTCACCCTGCTTGAAGCCCGCCTTCGAAGCCGGGCTGTTCTCCACGACATTGGCGACGATGGCGCCTTTGGCATTGCCAACGCCAAGGCTTGCCGCCATATCGGGAGTGAGGCTTTGGATCTGCACACCCAGCCAGCCGCGGGAAACATTCCCGTGATCCTTCAACTGGTCGACGATGGTGCGGACAATCGAAGCGGGAATGGCGAAGCCGATGCCGACCGAACCACCCGATGGTGAAAAGATCGCCGTGTTCATACCGACAACACGGCCCGTCAGATCGAAGGTCGGTCCGCCGGAATTGCCCTGGTTGATGGGGGCATCGATCTGGATGTAATCCGTGTACGGCCCATTACCGATGTCGCGCCCAATCGACGAGACGATACCGGCCGTCACGGTGCAGCCCAAACCGAACGGATTGCCAACGGCCACCACCCAATCGCCCACGCGCAGGCGACGGTCATCGCCAAGCGCCACGATGGGCAGGTCCTTAACGCCATCGACTTTGATGAGGGCGACATCGGTGTCCTTATCGGCGCCGATCAGATGGGCTTCATATTCCCGTCCGCTGGGAAGCTTGACGGAGATTTTTTTGCCTTCCTCGATGACGTGATTGTTCGTCACGATGTAGCCGGTCGGATCGATAATGAAACCTGAGCCCATGGCTTGAGACCGCTGTGTCGGGCGGTTGTTGCGCCCTTGGCCACGGCCTTGGCCCTGACCTTGGCCATCGCCGCCGAACTGACGGAAGAAATCACGGAACGGGGCCGGCACGTCGTCCAGGCCGGCGACTTGCGGGCCGGACGATTCGCGGTCGACCACCACCGTCACCACAGCAGGGCTCACATGCTCCACCAGATCGGCAAAGCTGAAAGGTGCACCCTGGTCGAGCAGGCGGGGTGGCGTTTGCTGCGACTGACGCCCCGTTACGGCGGCAACAGTGTGCAAGCCTTCCTCCGGCAATTGCGTATAGCCGTAGGTCTGAGTTGGCAGAGAACCTGCAGCCGTCTGGCTGTCATGGCTCAGTACATAACCGCCGGCGCCAAAGGAAAGCGCCGCAATCGCTATAGCGGCTGCACTCATGCGAAGAATCCGCTTTGAAGCGGAAGTGGGTTTTGGATTGTGCATTTCGGTCATCATCGCGGCATTCCCATGAGGGTTGATTTTGAGGCCCCCCTTGCTTGATTGCTAAGGTAGGACCGGTTTCTTACTGCTGCATTTCATCAACATGAATTCTTTGTTAGGTAACGCCTCCACTTGGCATTTCAAGATCGGCTCCGGTGTCGGTTGCGAGGCGCCGTCGGGCGCGCAACACGGTAACGCCCACAACTGCCCCGCCGACCAGCACCAGGAGCCCTGGGCCAAACCAAAGAAAAAACGTGTCCTGACGCACAGGTGGTTTCATAAGAACGAAAGCACCATAGCGCGCGACCAGAAAATTTTTGATATCGTCGTCCGATAGCCCCTGCTGCATCTGTTGACGGATCAGGCGCCGAAGATCGGCCGCCAGGGCCGAATTGGATTCATCAATGGATTGGCCTTGGCACACCAAGCAGCGCAACTCCCGCTGCAAAGCCTTGGCCCGCGCTTCCAGTACTGGGTCCGACAAGGGCGGCACATAGGTGCTTTCGTCGGGTTGTTGCGCAGCGGCGGGCGCCGACGTGCCAATCGCCAGGGCGATCAAAAGAGACGCGAAAAGAGTCGCGAGAGCTTTCAAAACACAGCCTCACTCGGCGGGTTCGGTGACACCGATCATTGCGGCACGGCCTGCGCGAATTCTGGCGGCCAAACGCCCGCCCAAGGCGATAAAGCCGGCGAACGCCATGATGACGCCTCCGATCCAGATGAACGGTGCCATTGGGTTTACATAGGCGCGAACCACCCAGCCGCCATTCTCGCGGGAATCGCCAAGCACGATATAGAGATCCGAAACCAGCGTGGTGCGTATGGACGATTGTGTCGTCACCATCTGTTCGACGGGATAGGACCGTTTCTCCGGGTGCGCGACGGTGATGGTCTTGCCGTCTGACATCACCGTGATCGCCGCACGGTCCGCGACATAATTGGGCCCCTGCACCTGTTCGGTGCCGTCGAGCCTCAGCGTGTAACCGGCGACATTCATGGTTTGGCCCGGGGCCAGCACCTGAATGGATTCGCTTTTCCAGATCGTGGCTCCCACGCAACCCAGCGCCACCACGCCCAGACCCGCATGGGCGAGAGCGACGCTCCAGGCGCCGGCGGGAAGCAGCGTCAGGCGGCGGAAGCTTCCGGCGCGTCGCGCCAGGTCGGTTACAGAACCGCCAATCAGCCAAATGCCGAGCATGACCGCCATCAAGCCCAACGCCGAAACAGGCCGCGCAATTGCGAGCAATCCAATGCCTGCTACTGCCGCCGCGGCCGCCGCATAACGCAAAGCGTAAAGGCTTGTCCGCCAATTTCCCCGACGCCAGAGCGTGATCGGCCCAAAGGGCATGACCAGCGCCAATAGCGCGAGCATCGGAACGACGGTCGCCGTGAAATAAGGCGGTCCGACCGAAATCTTGATGCCTTCCGCCGCATCGAGCACCAACGGATAGAGCGTGCCGGTGAGAATGGTCGCAGCCGATGCCGCAAGCAGAAGATTGTTGGTGAGGATGCCGGTCTCGCGGCTGATCAGATCGAACGGCGCGCCGGGCGAAAGCTTGGGCGCCCGCCAAGCGAAAAGCACCAGCGGCGCGGTAATGGCGCAGAACAGAATCATCAGGATGAACAGGCCGCGCCTGGGATCGTTGGCGAAGGAATGCACCGAATTCAGCACGCCGGAGCGCACCAGGAAGGTGCCGATCAGGCTGAAGGAAAACGCCGCGATCGCGAGCAGCAGGGTCCAGCTCTTGAACGCACCCGTCCGTTCGGTGGCCATCATGGAATGGATCAGTGCGGTGGCGATGAGCCAGGGCATCAGGGAGGCATTCTCCACCGGGTCCCAGAACCAGAATCCACCCCAGCCCAGCGTGTAGTAAGCCCACCAAGAACCCGCCGCGATTCCGAGCGTCAAGGCCGTCCATGCCGCAGTCGCAAAGGGTCGCGCACGCCGCACCCAAGCGGCATCGTTACGCTTGTCGAGCAGGGCCGCAGCTGCAAAGGAAAACGACGCGGAAAGCCCGACATAGCCGAGGTAAAGCAGCGGCGGATGGAAGGCGAGGCCGGGGTCCTGCAGCAGTGGATTAAGCCCATTGCCTTCGAACGGCGGCGGATAAAGCCGGCCGAACGGATCGGACGTCAAAAGCACAAACACCAGGAATGCAATCGCGATCAGCGCCTGCACGCCAAGCGCACGTGAACCCAACTCCGCATTTGCGGGATTGTCCGTTGGTTGGGTCATGGCAATCGCTGCGGAATAGATGCCGAGGATCAAGAGCCACAGGATCATGGACCCTTCGTGGTTTCCCCAAACGCCGGAGATTTTGTAGATCAGCGGTTTCGCGGTGTGCGAATTCTCAGCCACCACCATGACCGAAAAATCCGAGGTCACATACGCGAACATCAGCGTGAAAAAGGCGAGCGCGATAAAGACGAAGCTTCCGAGCGCCGCGCCGCGCCCCATCGCCATCAGGCGAACGTCACCGCGAGAGGCGCCGGCAAAACCTGAGAAAGCCTGCGCCAGCGAAAGCGCAAGCGCGAGACAAAGGGCAAGCTGGCCGAGTTCGCCGGTCATGAGGAGCCCGGACCACCCTGGCCTTCTTGCCAGTGACCGGACCGTTTCAGCGCATCCACAACTTCGGGCGGCATGTATTTTTCGTCATGCTTGGCCAGCACCTCACGGGCCTGGAACACCCCGTTGCTGCTGCGCGTGCCCATGGCAACCACGCCCTGGCCTTCGCGAAATAGATCGGGGAGCACACCGGAATAATCCACCGGCACGGCATTCTTGCCGTCGGTCACCACAAAATGCACTTCAAGGCCCCGGTCGCGCTTTACGCTCCCCTTCTCGACCAGCCCGCCAATGCGAAAAGCCCTGCCCTCTGGCACTTTTTCCGGGTGGGCTGCGATGTCGCTCGGGCTATAGAAGAACAGAATATTGTCCTGCAGCGCATAGACGGCCAGCGCCGCAGCGCCGCCGCCCGCCAGCAGCAGGGTAATCGCAAAAGCAAGGCGTCTCTGTTTCTTGGGGGTCATCTTCCAGTCCGGGCCAAAACGGCAACAATTTACATTGTATCGCTAAAACGGGTCCAGCGGCGAGAAAAGCCACTTTCGCGCGAGGCTTTTTCGCCCAGCTTGCTCCAGCCACTTCCCAGTCCTATCAGTGGCGGGCGGTATTCGCGGGCGCTTCGCTATGGTCCTGCGCGGCATTGTTGTGTTCGTCGTGCTCGCCGCCCTGGCGTTCTTCAGTTTCTTTTGGGCGCACGAGGAGCGGTTGACGTGGTTCGATGCCCGGCCGGTTCTCGCCGCGGCGGCCAAATATGACGCAACAATCGTGCGTGACCGCTTCGGCGTTCCCCATATTACCGGCCGCCGCGACGCCGATGCGGCGTTCGGTCTGGGCTATGCCCATGCCGAAGACGATTTCGGGACCCTTCAGCGGGCGTTCCTTTCGGCCCGCGGGCGGCTGGCGACCCTGGATGGGGTGCCGGCGGCGGCGGATGATTATCTTGTCCAGGTGCTGGGAATTTGGGATGCCGTTTCGCGGCGCTACCGGACCGACCTCTCGGCCGAAACCCGGGCTTTGCTCGACGGTTATAGCGCAGGTGTCAATCTTTATGCAGCGCAGCATCGAGGTCAGGTGCTTCCAGGATTCGAGCCGGTGCGCGGCGAAGACATCGTGGCGCTCTTCATGCTCAGGCTGCCGTATTTTTATGGGCTCGACGATCAGCTGCGGGCTCTTATCGCGGGAGGTACCACTAAGATTGCGCCGGACGCCACGCGGAACCGGGGCCTTGCCATCGCGGTGGCTCCTTCCCGTTCCGCCGACGGCGCCACGCGCCTGCTCGTCAATCCGCAGGGGCCGTTCGAAGGCCCGCTCTCCTGGTACGAAGCGCGCGTGGCCTCCGGTGAAGGGTGGAACCTTGCCGGCGGGCTGATTCCCGGCTCGCCACTGATGCTGGCCGGCGCGGGGCCCAATTTCGGCTGGGGTATCGCCCCGACGCATCCGGACCTCGCCGATGTCTATACGCTCGAGGCCAATCCGAACGACCGCTATTTCTACCGCTACGATGGCGAATGGCGGCGGTTGGAAACTCGTGAGGCCCGGATTGTGGCCCGCGTGTGGGGGCCGATCCGCATCACCTTCCGCCGTGAGGTCTCGCGTTCGGTCCAAGGGCCGGTGATCCGCAATCGCAATGGCCTCTTCGCCGTCCGTTACGCCGGGCAAGACGATCTCAAAGCTGTCGAGACTTTTTTCCGTCTCAACAAGGCGGCGAATTTCGAAGCGTTCAGCGCGGCGCTGCAGGCGGGTGGCGTCCCCGGGCTCAATTTCGTCTATGCCGACCGGACCGGCCGCATAGCGTCCTTATATAATGGGCCATTCCCGCAACGCGCCGACGGTTACGACTGGGCGCACGCGGTTGCCGGCAACGTCTCCGACGATCTGTGGAACAGCTATCTCGATAATGCCGCCATACCCCAAGCCGTGGCACCGGCCAGCGGGTTCGTCATTGCCGCCGACGCGACGCCCTTCAGGACCACCGCCGATCCGTTCAATCCCAAAGCGGAAAACTATTCCCCCAGCCTGGGCATCGAGACAGGCATGAACAACCGCGCGCGGCGCGCCCTGGCGCTGTTCACAAACGATCGTTCGATCACCGCCGACGAATTCCGCGCCTACAAATTCGACAATTGCTACACACCCGATTCCGATTTCGCGGTGCTGGTAAAGGGAATTGGGGCGCGGAACTATGCCGGCGATCCTCTTCTCGAAGAAGCCGGCGAATTGCTGCGCCGCTACAATCTCTGTACGAACAAAGAGAACCGTGGCGCGGCACTGGCGCTGCTGACGGCGGATCCACTTTTGCAGGCAT
>DATARE010000350.1:0-6480 GCA_036264295.1 Micropepsaceae bacterium
GCGGCTCTTCCTGCGCCTAGGACCCGCGCCGCTCGACACGATGTGCCATCTGATCTATCCCGCCTCGCGCCCATGGCACGAGACATCGGACACCGCGATCTTGCTGATGTCGTCGCAGGGGCAGGAGGTGGCGAGGCGAAACCTTCATATCCCCTGCGGCGGTTCAGTGCTTTGGCGCCTCAACGAGACCTTCAGCGAAGCCGAGCGTGCACAGGCCGGCACGCACGCCTATGCGGTGGTGCGCGACACGACGTGCCGGCTGTTCGGCTATCACGGGCTCATCGGAAGCCGCGCGTTCAGCCTGGACCACATGTTTGGCTTCTGAGCTGCGCCCGCTCTCCTGTTGGGTCGTGACCGACGGCAAAGCGGGCATGGAAAGCCAATGCGTCGGCCTTGCCGAGGCGCTGGGGCTCACGCCCATTGTCAAGCGCGTACGCTTGCGCAGCCCATGGCGGCAATTCACGCCCTATCTTCGCTTAGGCGGTCGCGCGCAATTCACCACCGGCAGCGATTCCCTCGCCGCGCCCTGGCCGGACCTTCTGATCGCCACTGGCCGCCATAGCGTTGCCGCGTCGATCCTGGTGAAGAAATTATCCGGCGGACATACGCGCACGGTCCAGTTGCAGAACCCGGTGATCGGGTCCAGCCATTTCGATCTTGTCGTCGTGCCGCGTCATGATGAATTGCACGGAGAGAACATCATATCGACGCGCGGCGCGCTCCATCGCATTACGCGTGAGCTCCTCCAACGAGATTCCGCCCGCCTCGCGCCGCGGCTCGTGCGCCTGACGAGGCCCTATGTCGCAGTGCTCATCGGCGGCTCGAACGCTGCCTATCGCCTTGGTCCGGCCGAGATGACGAAACTGGCGCGCCAGCTTGCGGCAATTGCCCGCGAACGGAAGGCGAGCCTTCTGATCACGCCATCGCGCCGCACAGGCGAGGAATGTCTGGCCATCCTGAAGACCGAGCTCACCGGCGTGCCGCATTATTTATGGGACATGAGCGGCGAGAATCCCTATTTCGGTCTTCTGGGGCTTGCCGATTTCATCATCGTGACGGCCGACTCGGTGAATATGGTTTCGGAAAGCGCGAGCACCGGTAAGCCGGTCTATATTGTCGATCTTCCGGGGGCGTCCGCGAAATTCGCACGCTTTCACCGCGCGCTTCGCGATGACGGCGTGACACGTGTTTTTGCGGGAGAATTGGAACCCTACGCATACACGCCGCTCGACGATATGGTAGCCGTGGCGGCGCGCGTGCGAGCGCTGTTGCGCCCATAGGTCCCGCATATTAGCTTTCAGCCCCTCAGGGAGAGGAAGTTGAAAGCTCTATCTACAATCACCACGACACTCGTTGTAGTTGCGGGAATCTGGGCAGCGGGATTTTGTTCATTCGAATCGCGCGCGCAGGCTCAACCCGCGGCGAAACCCGCTCGGCCGCTGCCGGTGTTCGAAGTCGATCCGAATTGGCCCAAAATGCCCGCGAATTTCAGGGCGCCATTCGTTTCCGGCATCCAAATCGACTCGCGGGGCAATGCCTGGCTGACGACCCGCCCGGCGCGGGCCCAACCCGATGCGCAGAAGATTGTCGGGCCGCCGATCATGATCTTCGATCCGAACGGCAATTACATCCGCGGCTGGGGCGGGCCGGGCCCGGGGTATGAATGGCCGGCGTCAGAACACAACATTTACATCGATTATAAGGGCTTCGTCTGGCTCACCGGAGATTCGTGCAAAGGCCGCACCAGTCCTTTCGACGACGATCAGGTGCTGAAGTTCACGCAGGACGGCAAATTTGTCATGCAGATTGGACACAGCGATGCGGGAAAGGGCGACAACGACACGGCGAATTTCAGACGGCCGCCCAATGTGCAGGTGAGTCCGAAGACGAACGAAGTGTTCGTCGCGGATGGCTATGGCAATCACCGCATTATCGTGCTTGACGCCGACACCGGAAAATTCAAGCGGATGTGGGGCGCATTCGGCAAACCGCCGATGGGCCCGGAATGGTGTTTCTCTGAGGACCTGAGTTCATTTACAGGCGAGGGCGCGCCGTATTTCGCCACGCCGCATGTGCTTCTGCTGAGCCACGATGATCTGTTGTACGTTGCCGACCGCAGCAACCGGCGCATCCAGGTGTTCTCGCCGGATGGAAAGTTCATCCGCCAACTGGCGAGGTACGACGTACCCTTTGCGCGCAATCTGGCGTTCTCGCCCGACCCCGATCAGACATATATTTATACAGGGTATGACAAAGGAATCGCCGTCATAGACCGCAAAGCGATGGAATATGTCGGCATGGTTCGGGCGCCTGAGCTTGACACTCCGGGTCACCAGATCGCGACGGATTCAAAGGGGAATCTGTACGTTACCGGCGTCAATATCCCCGGAAAGGCCAACGCAGCGAGATTCATCTACAAGGGGATGTCGGCGCCGAACGGCCGATAACCGTCTCCCCTCATTCGCGTGGTCCCGTGTCCACCATCGAAATTGTCTTTCTCGTCACCATCGGCTTTCTCGCGGGCACATCCAACGCCCTGGTGGGTGGCGGCACGCTGTTCACCTTTCCGGTTCTGCTCGCGGCGGGATTGCCGCCCGTCATCGCCAACACGACAACCACGGTTGCGCTCGTCCCCGGCACGTTCACCTCGGCCTATGCCTTTCTTCCGGAACGGCACCGTGTCGGCGGGCGGCTCCCCTTACGGCTCGGTGTGGCCACCGTGGGGGGGCTTACAGGCGCGGTGCTGCTCCTTCTTTCGGGCAACGCGCTGTTCTTCTATCTGGTGCCGTGGCTTCTCGGGGCGGCGACGATCATCTTCACCTTTTCACGCCAGATCGTACGGCGCGTCACGCAAAAGCCGCACCGCAAGGACGAGCTGCAATTGCTGGTCATGGAATTCATCAGCGCGGTCTATGGCGGTTATTTTGGCGCCGCGATCGGAATTCTTCTGCTGGCATCCATGGCGCTCGCCGGGGAACAGGACATGCAGAGCGCCAATGCCCAGCGCAATTTCCTTGTCTGTTTCATCAATGGTGTCGCGGCGCTGCTCTTCATCGCGAGGGGCGCTGTCGCCTGGACGGTCGCGCTGATTGTCATGGTCGGCTCCATCGCTGGGGGCTATTTCGGCGCCCGCGTGGCACGCCGCATTCCCAATGAATGGCTGCGCCGGATCGTGACGGCTGCGGGCGCCATCTTCTCGGTCTATTATTTCGTGAAAGCCTATGGCTGATTAGTGTCGTGATTCCGAAGTTCGCTGCATTATCGATATCGGGCTCGAAAGCGAACTTCGGACCGAAACGACACGAGATTCAATAGGTTGCTAGTATCCTTCGATTCCAAAATTCGCCAGGAGCCCGATAGTGAGATGAAGCGAATTTCGGAATCGGGACACTAGCGATGTATGAGGTTCTGAAAGACATCCGCATCGTCGATCTGACGACGACCTATCTCGGCCCCTATGCGACGCAGTTCCTGGGCGACATGGGCGCCGACATCGTCAAGGTCGAACCGCCGGACGGCGATGTGGGCCGCTCGCCGCGGCCGAGCCGCGCCCCCGATATGGGCGCGGGCTTTCTCAATACCAACCGCAACAAGCGCTCGATCGCGCTCGATTTGCGTAGAGCCGAGGGGCGCGATGTCGTGCTCAGGCTCATCGCGCGCGCCGATGCGGTGGTCCACAATATGCGGCCCAAGGCGGCAGCGAAGCTCGGTCTTTCCTACGAAGACGCCAAGCGCGTCAACCGCGGTATCGTTTATTGCTGTTCGCCGGGCTTCGGCCAGGGTGGTCCGTATGCGGATGAGCCTGCCTATGACGACATCATCCAGGCTATGTCGGGGCTCGCGCGCCTCAATGCCGACGCAGGCGGTGCGCCGCGATTCCTCCCCTCCATCATCGCCGACAAAGTCGTGGGTCTGCATCTTGCCTTCGCGCTGGCGGCAGGGTTGGTTCGCCGGCTGAAAACGGGGGAGGGCTGCGCCATCGAAGCGCCCATGTTCGAAAGCATGGTCGCGTTTCTGCTCGTCGAACATCTCGCCGGCCGCACCTTCGTGCCGCCGCTTGGCCCAGCCGGTTATGAGAGGATGCTGGCGAAGAACCGGCGCCCGTACAAGACGCGGGACGGTTATGTCGCGATCATGCCTTACACGACGCAGCAATGGACGCGGTTCATGGAATGCGTCGGCCGGAGCGATCTGCTGAGCCAAGAATGGGTGAAGGACCCCATGCAGCGGAGCGCCAATGTGGACGCGCTCTATTCTGTGATCGCCGACGCGGCACCACAGCGCTCCACCGCAGAATGGCTGGTGCTGATGAACGAGCGCGACATCCCGTGCGGGCCCGTGAACGGCCTGGAGGACCTGTTTGAAGAAGCGCATCTCGCCGCCGTCGGTCTCTTCGAGTTCGTGGACCATCCGAGCGAAGGGGCGACGAGAAACGTGCGCTCGCCGTTTGAAGTCTCTGGGCTTGAACGCAAGGCCGACCGGCCGGCGCCGAGGGTGGGAGCGGAAAGCGAATCAATTCTTCGGGAATTCGGCTTCAGCGAGGCTGAGATCACGGACCTCCTTGCCCGCAAGGTGATTGGCGGAAGCGGGGGGCGCTAATCGCGCTTCGCTATTTGCTTCGCTCTGCCCAGGCTGAGAGTTTTTCCGCTAAGTGCCTAGGTAATCATGATAATTTCTGTTCTGGCCCGCTCGCGGTCGAGCGTGGCGCCCGGGTCACTGCGGAGCTTTGTATCAGAAGGTTCATTTCCTATAAGAGTTGGAGCTGTTACAATCGCAAAAGCCGGGGTATCCGCCCGGAGGAGTCGCGGGGAACATGCGTAGGCGCGTTACGACGGCAGCATTGTCGGTGCTGATGGGTGCCCTTTGGGCGTCCGCGGCATCGGCTGCCATGTCCTCGCCGTTGAAGTCCGCGCCCATCGACCATATCGCCAATCTCAATCTTGGTGGCGTCGCGGGGCCGGCTTCGGCTCAGGACAATTCTTGGCTTCATGTGAATTCCTCCGGCGTCGCGCGCGGCTTGCAGCTTGATCTTGCCCATGGCCGCAATTGGGATCCGTATGGCGATGTGTTCCCAGCGAATGCGTCGCTCAATTCGGCGTTCCTCGGCGGCACCAATATTTTTGCGGGTGCAAGTTTCGGCCTCGGCCGTGATGTTGATCTCAATGTCGGGCACTTGGCCCTCGGGCTCGACGCGTTGAACGATACGCCGAGCGCGCTCTCGCGCGATCTGGCGCAGCGACTGGCCCCCAATCTGCGCAGCATCGGAACGACATCGGCGAGTCTCAATTGGAATTTCACCGATTGGGGTGCTTTTGGACTCACCGCGTCGCATTCCAACGGCAATTCTGCGCTGCTCGGTGCCTCGCTAAGAAATGGAACCCCAGCCGATAGTTCCGCCCTGGGCATTTCGGCCCGTGTCGGTTTCGCCGAAGGCTGGGTGACAACGCTGACCTATGCTGAGGGTGTGACGCAACTCGATCTCAACCGGGAGCTCGTCGGCAAATCCGACGCGGTGCATTCGGAGGCCTATGGCATAGGTCTGGCGAAGAGCGGGTTGTTCGGGGATGACGCGTTCGGCATCGCCCTGTCGCGTCCGCTTGACATCTATACCGGCAGCAAGAGTTTCGGCGTGCTGAACAACAATTTCGCGCTCGCCAACACGCAGGCCCGCGAATCCGACGTCGAGTTCGGTTACGTGACCTCGTTCCTCGACGGAAGTTTGGCGCTCCAGGCCAATGCCGCCTATCAAGTCAATGCCGCCGGCGCGAAGGGGCAAAATGCCGTGGCTGGCGTCGCTCGGGCCAAGCTGAACTTCTGATATTCTCAGGTCCGGCGGCTTTTCACATAGCCAAGGACGATTGTGAACGGGGCGTGGAAACGCGCGGTTGCCGCGCCGCCCATCCTCCGTTACAACCCGCCTCCATTTTTCCGACAAGGAATTCGCATGGCCGGACCGCAATATGTCTATGTGATGAAGGGTCTCTCCAAGACCTTCCCCGGCGGCCGTCAAATCCTCAAGGATATTTGGCTCTCCTTTCTACCGGGCGCGAAGATCGGCGTGATCGGCGTGAACGGCTCGGGCAAATCGACGCTGCTGCGCATGATGGCCGGCATCGATAAGGAGTTCACCGGCGAAGCCTGGGCCGCTGATGGCGTTCGCGTCGGTTACCTGCCCCAAGAGCCCGAGCTCGATCCGCAACTCAATGTGCTCGGCAATGTGATGGAAGCGGTGGCGGAGAAGAAAGCCCTGCTCGACCGCTACAACGAGATCGCCGCCAATTATTCCGACGAGACGGCCGAGGAGATGGCCGCGCTGCAGGACAAGATCGACGCGCAAAATCTCTGGGACCTCGATTCGCAGGTCGAGATGGCGATGGATGCGTTGCGCTGTCCTGACCCGTCGGCCGACGTGAACAGCCTATCCGGTGGCGAAAAGCGCCGGGTCGCGCTGTGCAAGCTGTTGCTCGAAGCGCCCGACAT
>DATARE010000365.1:0-8659 GCA_036264295.1 Micropepsaceae bacterium
AATTCCATTGCGTCGATCTTCGCCTGGACGCGCGGTCTGTCGCATCGCGCCAAGCTCGATGGCAATTCCGATCTGGCGAAGTTCGCCTCCACACTGGAGAAGGTCTGCGTCGACACGGTGGAATCCGGCTTCATGACGAAGGATCTCGCGCTTCTTATCGGGCCGGCGGCGAAGTCGCTGTCGACCGAGGGCTTCCTCGACAAGGTCGACGAGAATCTGAAAGCCGCGATGGCGTAGCTCGCTCTCATCACCATGGCCGGGCGCGACCCGGCCACCCAGTTCGCGGCGCGTCCGCGCCGCGAACGAGCCTTCAAGCGCGCCGACGCGCGCTTGCTGGATGGCCGACTCAGGGTCGGCCATGGTGAAGTGGGGTGCTAAACCGGCTGCAGCGCCGCGAGGCGTTGCTCGATGGCGGCGAGCGCATCTTTCGCGCGCGCCCCGTCGGGGCCGCCGGCCTGGGCCATATCCGGCCGGCCGCCGCCGCCCTTGCCGCCCAAGGCTTCGGCACCGGCGCGCACCAAATCGACAGCGCTAATGCGGGCGGTCAAATCCGGCGTTACGCCCACCACCAATGACGCCTTGCCGTCGGCCACCGTGACGAAGGCCACCACGCCGGAACCTAGCTTGGATTTGGCTTCGTCAGCGAGCGCTTTCAAATCTTTCGCCGCAACATCTTCGACCACGCGCAGGACCGCTTTCACACCGGCGATATCCGTGTGGGAATCGCCGCCGGCTTTCGGGCCGCCGGAAAGCGCGAGCGCCTTTTTGGCTTCGGAAAGTTCGCGCTCCAGGCGGCGGCGTTCCTCGACCAGGGCCGCGATGCGGGCCGGCAATTCGGCGGGCCCGGTCTTCAGCACAGCGGCGGCTTCGCGCGCCGCTTCCGCCTGGCTTTCGAGATAGCGGCGCGCCCCTTCGGAGGTCAGCGCCTCGATACGCCGCACGCCGGAAGCCACCGCGGATTCGGCAAGGATGGTGAAAAGCTGAATATCGCCGAGGCGGTGCACATGGGTGCCGCCGCACAATTCCACCGAATAGGGTTTGGCGCCCGCACCAAGGTCATGCCCCATCGAAAGCACACGCACTTCATCGCCATATTTTTCGCCGAACATCGCGACCGCGCCCGCTTCGACCGCCTTGTCCGTCGGCATTAGACGCGTCGAGACGTCATTGTTCTGGCGGATGACTTCGTTCACCTCGTCTTCGACGCGCTTGAGTTCGTCTTGCGTCATCGCTTTGGGGTGCGAGAAATCGAAACGCAGCCGGTCGGGGCCGACCGAGGACCCCTTCTGCGCCACATGCGGCCCCAGCACATGCTTCAGCGCCGCGTGCAAAAGATGCGTCGCCGAATGATTGGCGCGGGTGGCGCGGCGGCGTTCGTGATCGACGCGCAGATCGAGCGCATCGCCAATTTTGAAATCGCCGCGCGTGATCTCGACGACGTGCACATGCAGATTGCCGAGCTTCTTTTCGGTGTCGATGACCGTGCCTTCACCGCCGCGGCCGGAAAACACCGCGCCGTGATCGCCGGCTTGGCCGCCCCCTTCACCATAGAATGGCGTCTGGTTGGTGATGATGCGCACCGTTTCGCCCGCGCTCGCATGTTCGACGCGCTGGCCGTCCTTTATTATCGCGAGGATCGCGCCTTCCGCAGTTTCGGTGTCGTAGCCTAGGAATTCGGTTGCGCCGACTTCTTCGCGAAGCGCGAACCACAGATTGTCCGTGGCCGCTTCTCCCGATCCGGCCCAGGCTTTGCGCGCTTCGGATTTCTGATGCGCCATGGCCGCGTCGAATCCCGCGATGTCCACAATCATGCCGCGTTCGCGCAATGCGTCTTCGGTCAAATCGCGCGGGAAGCCATAGGTGTCATACAGCTTGAAAGCGACCTCGCCAGAAAGTGTGTCGCCCGGCTTCATGGTGGAAACCGCTTCGTCCAGCAGCTTCAGCCCGCGCGCCAACGTGTCCCGGAAGCGCTGCTCTTCGAGTTTCAGCGTTTCGGTGAGCAGGGCTTCGGCGCGCTTCAGCTCCGGATAGGCCTCGCCCATTTCGGCCACCAGCGTCGGCACGAGCCGATACATCAGCGGGTCCTTCGAACCCAGAATATGCGCATGCCGCATGGCGCGGCGCATGATGCGGCGAAGCACGTAGCCGCGGCCCTCATTGGAGGGCAGGACGCCATCGGCGATCAGAAACGACGACGAGCGCAGATGATCGGCGATGACACGGTGGCTGACGGCGTGAGGGCCCTGCACCGCCATGCCCGAATATTCCGCCGACGCCGCAATCAGGTGCCGGAAAAGATCGATGTCGTAATTGTCGTGCACGCCCTGCAGCACGGCGGTGATGCGCTCCAGCCCCATGCCGGTGTCGATGGACGGGCGCGGCAGATTCTCCCGCACTCCGCCGGGCAGTTGCTCGTACTGCATGAAGACGAGATTCCAGATCTCGATGAAGCGGTCGCCGTCCTCGTCCTTGGAACCCGGCGGGCCGCCCGGAATGTGGTCGCCATGGTCGAAGAAAATTTCCGAGCAGGGGCCGCAAGGACCGACTTCGCCCATGGACCAGAAATTGTCCGAGGTGCCGATGCGAATGATGCGCGATTCGGGAAGGCCGGCGATCTTCTGCCAGAGGCCGAACGCCTCGTCGTCTGTGGCATAGACCGTGACAAGCAGCCGGTCCTTGGGAAGCGCGAAATTCTTGGTGAGCAGGTCCCAGGCGAGCGTGATCGCGCGTTCCTTGAAATAATCGCCGAAGGAAAAATTCCCCAGCATTTCAAAGAATGTGTGGTGGCGGGCGGTGTAGCCGACGCGATCGAGATCATTGTGCTTGCCGCCGGCGCGGACGCATTTCTGCGCGGTCGCCGCACGGGGGATGGCCCGTTTTTCCTGGCCGGTGAAAACGTTCTTGAACTGCACCATGCCGGCATTGGTGAAAAGCAGCGTGGGATCGTTGCGCGGGACGAGCGGCGAGGAGGGCACCACCTCATGCTCGCGCGTGCCGAAAAAATTCAAGAATGTGGCGCGAATATCTTTGAGACTGTTCATGCGAACCCTAATAGCAGCACCCTTATCATCTGCAAATTATGAGAGGCTCTCCGGGGCAAAGGGAAGACACCCCCTCCCTCCCATTCCGGCGGGCGGAGAGCGCGGATTTTTCCAGGTTTTCCATGGGAAATACCAGGAATGGGAGCGACGATAAGGGTGCAACAGCGATACGATAATGGTGCAAAAGAGGTGCAATAAGGGACACTAAAGCAGCAACCGCCATGGCCCGTCATTTTTCCGATTTCATCGCCTGTGCGGATAAACAGAAGGCGCCCCCTTGCGGGAGCGCCTTCCTAGGAGCCGTCCCATGCCGATGGGAACGGTTCAATCCTCAGCCGCGGCCGGTTCGTCATTGGGGACCGTAAGCCCCGCCGACAGAATACCGGCACTGGAGCGGATGGCCTCTTCGATTGCCGCCGCCACGTCCTTGTTGGTTTCCAGATAGGCTTTTGCGTTTTCCCGGCCCTGCCCGATGCGTTGGCCATCATAGGAGAACCAGGAGCCGGATTTTTCGACAATTCCCGCCTTGGCGCCCAGATCGAGCAGTTCGCCCGATTTGGAGATGCCTTGGCCATACATGATGTCGAATTCCACCTGCCGGAACGGAGGCGCCACCTTGTTCTTCACGACCTTCACGCGGGTCTGATTGCCCGTCACCTCATCACGATCCTTGATCGCGCCGATGCGGCGGATATCCAGACGCACCGAGGCATAGAATTTCAGCGCATTGCCACCGGTGGTGGTTTCGGGATTGCCGAACATGATCCCGATTTTCATCCGGATCTGATTGATGAAGAGGACAATGGTATTCGATTTCGAAATCGACCCGGTCAATTTGCGCAAGGCCTGGCTCATCAGCCGCGCCTGAAGACCGGGCAATTGATCGCCCATCTCGCCTTCGAGTTCCGCCTTGGGGGTAAGCGCCGCCACCGAATCGATCACCACAATGTCCACACCGCCAGAGCGCACCAGCGTGTCCGTGATCTCCAGCGCCTGTTCGCCGGTGTCGGGCTGCGAGATTAGAAGCTCGTCGATGTCCACGCCCAATTTCTTGGCATAGCCGGGATCGAGCGCGTGCTCGGCATCGACATAGGCGGCAACGCCGCCCTTTTTCTGGACTTCGGCCACCACATGCAGCGCGAGCGTGGTCTTGCCGGAGGATTCCGGTCCATAGACCTCGATCACGCGGCCCCGGGGCAATCCGCCAATGCCGAGCGCGATGTCCAGACCCAGGGAACCCGTGGACACCGCATCGGCATCCACCGCTTTTTCCCGCTGACCCAGCTTCATGACCGAGCCCTTGCCGAAAGCCCGGTCGATTTGCGAGAGCGCCGCGTCGAGCGCGCGCTTCTTGTCGCTGTCCTCTTTGCCCACCACCCGAAGAACCGCCTGTGTCATGTGCCCCTGCTCCTTATTTCACAGCGTTTTCGAAATGCCCAGGCCTGTTAACCGAAGCGAACAAGCCAATCGCCAAGCAAATGTACATGCTTTGTTCTCTTTGGCAAGCCCCTCCATAAGGGCTTCTACCAACAGTATTATTTTGTGGATGTTCCGTTATCGTTCAGGGCTGCGTTCGCGCCTGGCACGGCGGCTTCGGACAGCACATCCTTCACCTTGGCCACCAGCTGCTTCAAGCCGAAGGGCTTGGGCAGGAAATGCAGGTCTTCCACCTTCTCTTCATTGCGGCGGAATGCATCCTCGGCATAGCCGGACATGAAGATGATGCGCATATCGGGCCGCAGACCACGGGCCGCGCGCACCAGGGTCGGTCCGTCCATGTTCGGCATCACCACATCGGTGATGAGCAGATCGATAGGGCCGGAGCGGGTGCGAACGATATCGAGCCCGGCCTCGCCGCTCGGGGCTTCGAGCACCGTATAGCCCCGCATGCGCAAGGCTCGCGCGGCGAAGCTGCGGACCGCATCCTCGTCTTCGACCAGCAGGATCGTGTCCTGGCCGGTGACGTCACGGGGCGCGGCCCGTTCGGGCTCATCCACCGTCTCCACCGCGCCGCGCGCTGCCGTGTAACGCGGCAGATAGACGTGAAACGCCGTTCCCCGGCCCAGCTCGCTTTCGACCGTGATGTAGCCGCCGGTCTGCTTGACCACGCCATAGACGGTGGAAAGGCCCAAGCCGGTCCCCTGGCCTACGGGTTTGGTGGTGAAGAAGGGCTCGAAAATCTTGGTCAGATTTTCCTTCGCAATTCCGGTGCCGGTATCGATCACTTCGATCAGCACGTAATCGCCGGCCGGCATGTGCCCGGTTCCAATCGGCTTGTCGCTGGCAAATGTCACATTCGAGGTGCGGATTGTTACCGCACCGCCTTCCGGCGGCATGGCGTCGCGCGCATTGACGACCAGATTCATCACCGCATTCGAAAGCTGCCCTTCGTCGGCGCGCACGGGCCACAGATCGGGGGGGTGTTCCACGCGCAGCGCGATGCGCTCGCCCACCAGCCGCCGCAGCAACAACGAAAGCTCCGTCAGCGTGTCGGAAAGCGCCAGCACCTTGGGCTGCAACGTCTGCTGGCGCGAAAAGGCCAAGAGCTGCCGCACCAATCCGGCGGCGCGCACGGAATTCTGCCGCACCTCATTGATCTCGGCGAAAGAAGGATCGCCGGCCGGATGGCGCATCAACAGAAGATCGCAATTGCCCATGATGGCTTGCAGAAGATTGTTGAAATCATGGGCAACACCACCGGCCAATTGGCCGATTGCCTGCATTTTCTGGGATTGCGCGAATTGCGTCTCCAAAGCGCGCTGTTCGGAGGTGTCGACGATATAGACGATCGCGCGCGGTTCGCCCTCGGGCCCGGCCATGAAGGGGCTCGCGAAAAGCTGTGCCGTGCGGTTGGCCGATTTCGCATTCGAGGCGAAGTGGATTTCCACCGGCGTGTGGGTGACATCGCCGCGCGCCGCCCGTGCAATCAGATCCAGTGTGGCGCCGCGCTCATTTTCCGCAACCAGCGATTCCAGCCGTGCACCGGCGCTATGCGCCCCCAGTGCAAAAAATTCCGCAAACACGCTGTTGGCTTCGACGATGGTTCCATCCGCACCGGTCACGGTGACACCCATGGGCGCATTGCGGAAGAAATCGGTGAAGCGGATCAGCGCCGAGGGGCTCTTCTTTTCCTTGGCGACAATTCCCTTGGGCGGGGCGGCTTCGGGCAGCCGAAGCGTGAACCACCAGGCGGACTCGCCGCCTTTCAGCGGGCGAACGGCGGCGATCAGTTTCTGACCCGCTTCGGTATCGAAATTCTCCTCCCGCACCCGGCCTTCATTGGCGGCGCGGGCGAGGCGATAAAGCGCGGCGGCCGGTCCTTCGCCCGGAAATGCCAGCTGCGGCGGTGCCGGCGGCTCGCCGTCTCCGGCGCCCGCCAAAAACCGGTAAGCGACATTGCAATCGAGCACCGAGCCATCTTTGGCGGTCACCGCCCAGGCGACGTTGGAGGAAGCCGCGGCCGCGGCGGCCCGGCGGGCAACCTCGATATCGGTCATGGTGCGTGGCCAGGCGGCACGGAGCAGCAACATCGCCCCCACTCCCACAAATGCCATCAGCTCTACGCCGGCCCAGTCCGCAAATTGCGGTTCCAACAGGATGGTGGCCGTCCCGACCACGGCCAACAGGAAGAACAAAAGCGCGGCCAGGCGCGACACGCCGCCCACTTCGCGCGGGGAAAAGCTGCGGGTCAAAAGGGCGGCGACGCTGCTCATCGCCGCACGTCCTCAAACGGCCGGGGATCAGTTGCGCCAGAAGCTGTTCTGTTTGGCCAGCCGCATGACATAGCCGATGATCTGGGCCACCGCCTTGTAATGCTCCGGCGGCACGGGCTCGTCGAGATCGACCGCCGCGTACAAAGCGCGGGCGAGCGGCGGATTTTCGACGATGGGCACGTCATGTTCTTGGGCAACCTTACGAATGGTAAGCGCCAGATGATCCACACCCTTGGCGACACAGACCGGCGCCGCCATCTTGCCTGATTCGTATTTCAATGCGACCGCATAATGGGTCGGGTTGACAATAACAACATTGGCCGTCGGGATCGCGGCAATCATCCGCCTTTTGGAGCGTTCCAGGCGAATCTGCCGGATGCGGGCCTTGATGATGGGATCGCCTTCGTTCTGCTTGTGCTCATCCTTCATTTCCTGGCGCGTCATCCGGTGACGGGCCATAAAGCGCTGGCGTTGATAGAAATAATCGAACGCGGCAATGGCCGCGAGCACGATCAGGGAGGCCATCAGCATCTTGCCGATGAGGACAAGGGAGAGCGAGGCGACCCCGGAGGGGTTCATATCCATGGCCGAGGCCAGCCGCGCCCGTTCGGGCCACAACGCCATGACGGCAGCCGTTCCCACCAGCACGACTTTGGCCACGCCCTTGAGCAGATTGACGAAGGCATCCAGGCCGAACAGCCGCTTGATGCCCGCCATGAGCGACAATTTCGACAGGTCGGGCTTGATCTTTTCGAGCGAGATGAAGGGCCGGTGCTGCATCACGTGCCCCGCCACGGCGATCAGCAGCATCATGGCCGAAGCCGGCCCGATGATGGCGATAAGCCCGAACACGCTCTTGCGGAGCAAGGCAATCATGGTGCCCGAATCCAGCGTCATCTGGGCGGGGTTCTGAAGAAAGACCGTAAAGGTGCTGGTGAATTGGCGCGCCGCGCTTTGCGCAAACAAGACCAGCGCCAGCGTTCCCCCCGCCATCATCGCGAAGGTGGCAAGTTCCGAGCTTTTGACGACGTCGCCTTTCTTGAGCGCGTCGTCGAGCCGTTTCTGTGACGGTTCTTCCGTACGTTGCGAATCGTCGTGTTCCTCGGCCACCGGGGGCTAGCCTCCGAACACGCGCATTTGCGCCGCGAAGAAATCGAGGAAGGTGGTCATGATCACGCCGATGAACAGCATCAGCAGCACAAAACCGACCAGGATGCTGATGGGCATCGCGAGGAAGAAGATCTGCAGCTGCGGCATCATGCGCGAGAGCACGCCCAGCGTTGCGTAAATCAGAAGACCGAAGACGATGAACGGCGCCGCCAATTGCAGGCCGAGCGCAAAGGAACCTGAGACCAGCCGCAGGGTCATTTCGGCCATGTCGGCGGTCGGGAACGCCTGATCGGGCGGCAGCAGCGTATAACTGCCCGCGATCGCGCCGATCGCCACATGATGCAGGCCCGATTCGAACACCAGCAGCGAACCGATCAATGACAAGAATGTCGAGATCATTGCGCTTTGCGTGCCTTGGCCGGGATCGAAAGTGGTGGCAAAGGCAAGGCCGGTCTGGATCGCGATGATCGTGCCCGCGGTTTCCAGCGCACTCATGATCAGCCGCGCCATGGTGCCGACCAGAACGCCCGCCGTCGTCTCCTTGGCGATCAGCGTCAGAAGCTCCATCGGTTCGGGCGTGGCGGTGGGATAGTAATGCGCCGTCGTCGAAACCAGCGCCGCCGAAACCGCCAGCGCAAATGCCAGGCGCACACGCGCCGGTACGCCCGCGTCGCCGATGACCGGCAGCATCATGATCATGGCCCCGGCGCGCGAAAACGTCAGCAGATAGACCAGAACCACGCCCTGCAATTGCGGCAGGATGACATTCATGGCTGTGCGATGCGTACGGCGATG
>DATARE010000386.1:0-2453 GCA_036264295.1 Micropepsaceae bacterium
CCGATATTCCCTCACCAGCAGCGCGAAGTCGAACGTCGCCGGATGTCTGGGTTGGGTCTGTGTGGCAAGGAGGCCGAGGCATGAGGATAATGACCGGAGCTCTCGGAACGGCCGTGGTGCTGTGTAACCTGGGGATGTTCGGTGCCGCAGCACATGCGCAGAAGGCCAAAGTCGTTCGTGAACGACGGCCGATCATCAGGGTGCCCGTGGTCCGGACAACTCCTCAGCTTGTTCCACGATATCGTTCTCGCCCTCGGCACGACAGCGTCGATCCATACGGCCCGCCCGTAGCGCCGGTGATACGCTATGGAAATCAAGAGGTATATATACCGCCGTGGACATGGCCAGAGATCTATATACCGCCGTGGATTGGCCCCCGGCTATACTAGCTTCGAGAATAGTATAGCCGGCGAGCGCTTCGCGCCGAAGATTCCAAGGATGGTCGGCGCGCTGGTCCTACTTCGGCGCCGTATTCGGCGCGCCAACCCGTTCTTGCGGCGGCGGGCTGTCGTTCAGCCGGCTCTCCGGATTGGCATCCGTGCGCCCGTCTTTGCTGTTTTTGGTGGGAGCCGGTGCATTTTTCCCAACGGTTGGCGTCTGAAAGGCGTCTCTTTCGGCATCTTCCGGTTTCGGAGCGGGCATGTTCTGAGTATAGGCTGCGCCGAAATTCACGGTTAGAGCCACCGAAATGGCCACCAGTTTAAGCATCTGTTTCATGAGCCGCTGCCTTCTGAGCCCGGGGGTCAATCGACTGGACGTAACTCCGTTCCAAAAATGTTCAGTGTGTCGCAGCGCATGCGCGGAAGGCCAAAGTCGTTCGTGAACCACGGCCGGTCATCACGGTGCCCGTGAGAACTCCTTACTTATTGTTCCGCGATACCTTTATCGCCTGCCAATGCGCCGGTGAGATCGGCGACCTTCAATTTTAGTTCGGCCTGACTCACTTCCTTAGCGATGGACCGCAAATCATGGGCGAGCTTGATGGCCTGCGAAGCCGTAGTGCCAACGCCCAATCAATCACATCTCGCTCCCGGGCCTCACTGATGCCATGTTGCATCATAGCGCCCCGCCACAACTTAAAAGAGTGAGCGTAGAAGGGAGTATATGAAAGGCACACGCTCAAGAATTATTTAGTTGCGTCAATATATTACGAGCTGGCTTGTCTGCCGCCCCTGGCACCATTCAGAACTTGTCTGCGGACCATTCCGGTCGATGCTGTCTGCTCAAGCACATTCTCGCCGTTTTTGACGCTGATCCTGTCGCGATCTCGACCATGTCGATGAGATATCGCCGATATGCTTTCCAGACTGGAATTGATCCCGCGATCAAGGTTTCCAGCCATTCTTGACCGGAAGCGTCGCGGAAGAAGCGCCTGTCGCTGCACAGCAGTCACGCCAACGCGTGTTCGCCATCGCATGCGCGTTCGACCATTTTGCGAAAAACACACCGCCTGCGGGCTTTGCCATCGTCGTGCCATTGGGCAAAGCCTGGCGGATTTCGGAGGGCCTTTCCGGCGATAACGAGGCTATCCGTGTGGATGGCTTCGGCGTCCCGCAGCATCAGAAGCGTGTTTTGACAAAGGACTTGTCCAGATAGCGAACGGAGAAGGATCTTGCCCGAGCCGCGCCGATTGCCCGCGCGTTCCGTGTTTGGATCGCTGCTGATAATCTTCGTCATCGTCGCCGGCAGCGCCGCTGCCTTCGCTTACACAGGCGGATGGTTTTCGCCCCGACGCCTCACGCCCGAAAAGATGCTGGAGGCACTGGCTCCGCCCACCGGCGCGGCACTTGGCCATCGCCGCAACCATGCCAAGGGTATCTGCTTTACCGGCGTGTTCGAAGCGAATGGCAACGGATCGGCGCTCTCGCAGGCGCAGGTTTTCGTCCGCGGACAGTATCCGGCGGTCGGTCGCTTCAATCTCGGTACCCCCAATCCAGACGCGCCTGACGCGACGGTCAGGGTAAGGGGCATGGGACTGCAGATATCGACCCTGGACGGACAGGAGTGGCGTGCCGCCATGATCAATCCGCCGGTCTTTCCAGTGTCGACGCCGCGAGCGTTTCACGAATTGCTGCTCGCCGCGGGGAGCAAGGATCCCGAGGCAATGAAGGCATTTGCCGGCGCGCATCCGGAGATCGCGCCGTTCGGCGCATGGCAAAAGGATGCGCCCTGGACGGGCAGCTATGCGGAAGATCGGTTCAACGGCCTCAACGCTTTCATCTTCGTCGACGGTTCCGGCGCCGAACACGCGGTGCGATGGTCGCTGCTGCCGGCGGCGCAAGCTGTGCCGACGACGTCAGACGAACTCGCCAAACGCGGCCCCGACTTCCTCGAGCAGGAAATCGCCGATCGTGTCAGCCACGGGCCGTTGCATTGGAGCATGGTGGTCACCGTCGCGAATCCGGGTGATCCCACTGCGGATCCAACCAAGGCCTGGCCGGAGGACCGTCGTA
>DATARE010000421.1:0-5130 GCA_036264295.1 Micropepsaceae bacterium
ATGCGGTCTTCCACATGTGCCTGGACGAATTGGCGCAACCGATCTTCGGGGATGCCCCGCGCCCTTGCTACGCGCGGTACTTGGAACAACGCACCGGCGGGTGTGATGTCGGGATCGAGCCCGCTTGCGGAAGCCGTCACCAGATCGACTGGGATCGGCGTGTTGGGATTGTCGGCCTGCAGTTTCGCCGCATCGTCCTTCACCCGGTCTACCAGAGCTTTTGACGTCGGTCCAAGATTGGAGCCGGAAGAGTTGGCGGCGTTGTAAGGGGCCGGAACAGATTTCGACGGGTCCTTCGGATCAGGACCGGAGGTGGCAGACGGGCGGCCGTGGAAATATTTGTCGCTCGTGAAATTCTGCCCAAGCAATTCCGAGCCGATGATCTTGCCATTCTGCACGATCATGCTGCCCCCGGCTTGATAGGGAAAGACCGTCTGGGCGATGCCCGTCATGGCCAGCGGGTAAATCAGGCCGGTGATGATTGTCATCACGACGATCATCATGATGGCGGGGCGAATGTGATTCAACATTGTCAGATCCTCACGCAAGGCCAATGGCGGTGACGGCCATGTCGATCAGCTTGATGCCCGCAAAGGGCACAATGATTCCGCCCAAGCCATAAATCAGGAGATTGCGCTGCAAGACAGTGGCCGCACCCACCGGCCGGTATGTGACCCCGCGCAAGGCGAGCGGGATCAGCGCAACGATGATCAGCGCATTGAAGATGATGGCCGACAGAATGGCACTCTGCGGGGTCGAAAGCCGCATGACGTTCAGCGCCTGAAGCTGCGGGTAGAAGGCCAGAAACATGGCCGGAATGATGGCGAAATATTTCGCCACATCATTGGCAATGGAGAAGGTGGTCAACGCACCCCGCGTCATCAGCAGCTGCTTGCCGATTTCCACGATCTCGATCAGCTTGGTGGGATCGGAGTCCAGATCGACCATGTTGCCGGCTTCGCGGGCCGCCATTGTGCCCGTGTTCATCGCGACGCCGACATCGGCCTGCGCCAGCGCGGGCGCATCATTGGTGCCGTCGCCGCACATGGCGACCAGTTTTCCCTGCGCCTGCTCGTCGCGGATCAGCTTGAGTTTTGTCTCCGGCGTTGCTTGGGCGAGGAAATCATCGACGCCCGATTCAGCCGCGATCGCGGCGGCGGTCAGCGGATTATCGCCGGTGATCATCACAGTCCGGATGCCCATCTTGCGCAGCGCCGCAAAGCGCTCGCGGATGCCGCCCTTCACGATGTCTTTGAGATAGATGACACCCAGCAATTTCCCATCTCTGGCGACGGCAAGCGGTGTGCCGCCCGCTTTGGCAATGCGCTCGGACAGGGTCATGAGCTGCTGGGCCTGATCGCTGCCGATGGCCATAAGGGCAGCGGCCGCGCCGTCACGCATCGATGAGACCGGTATCCCCGCGCGTGCACGCACATGATCCAAAACAGCATCGACCGCGCCTTTGCGGATCGATGCGCCTTCGAAATCGATGCCGCTGATACGCGTCTGCGCGGAGAACGGAATGAATTGGGCGTTCAGCGGCGCCATGTCACGTCCGCGAATGCCATATTTCTCCTTTGCCAGCACAACGATCGAGCGCCCTTCCGGCGTCTCGTCCGACAGCGACGACAATTGCGCGGCATCCGCCAGATCGCGCTCGCTGACACCGGCGACAGGCAAAAATTCCGTCGCCTGCCGGTTGCCCAATGTGATCGTTCCGGTCTTGTCGAGAAGCAGCGTGTCGACGTCGCCCGCGGCTTCCACCGCGCGGCCCGACATGGCCAGCACGTTGAAACGCACCAGGCGGTCCATTCCGGCAATGCCGATGGCAGAGAGGAGCGCACCGATCGTGGTGGGGATCAGTGTGACGAACAGCGCCACCAGCACCAGCACCGAAAGCTTGCCGCCCGCATAGGCCGCGAAGCTCGGAATGGTGGCCACGGCAAACACGAAAATGATCGTCATGCCGGCGAGCAGAATATTCAGCGCGATCTCGTTGGGTGTCTTCTGGCGCTCGGCGCCTTCGACCAGCGCGATCATGCGGTCCAGGAAGGTGGAGCCTTGCGCTGCCGTGATGCGAACCTTGATCTCATCGGAAATCACCAGCGTACCGCCGGTGACCGCCGAACGGTCGCCGCCGCTTTCGCGAATCACTGGAGCGGATTCGCCGGTGATCGCGGCCTCGTTGACGGAGGCCACACCTTCGATCACCTCGCCGTCGCTGGGAATGAGGTCGCCCACGCCGACGAGCACGACATCGCCGGGCTTCAGCGCGGTTGCCGAGACAAGCTCCCAATTCCGCCCCGTGGCATCCAGCCGTTTGGCAAGCGCTTCGGTCTTGGTCTTTCGCAGAGATGCGGCTTGCGCTTTGCCCCGTCCCTCCGCCACCGCTTCCGCGAAATTGGCAAACAGAACGGTGAACCAGAGCCAGAGATTGATCTGGAACGAAAAGCCGAGATTGCCGGCACCCGTGACAAGATCGCGAATGAACAAAACGGTGGTGAGCATCGACACGATTTCGACAACGAACATCACCGGGTTGCGCATCATGAGGCGCGGATTGAGCTTCTTGAACGCATCACCGATTGCGGGCCACAGAATCTTCGGGTCCGTCATCGTCGCAACGGGCATGCGTTTGCGAAGCTTTTCGATGCCCATGGGCTTGGAAGGAGTCGCATCCATGTTCAAGACCTCAATAAAGCGTGCCGGCATTCATCGAGAGATGCTCGACGAGGGGGCCAAGCGCGAGCGCAGGAAAATAGGTGAGTCCGCCGACGATCAGGATCACGCCGACCACCAGGCCGACGAACAACCCGCCATGTGTGGGGAAGGTGCCGGCGGAAGGCGGCACAATCTTCTTGGCGGCGAGCGATCCGGCGACCGCCAGCATCGGCACGATCATCAGGAACCGGCCGATCAGCATCGCGAAGCCGATGGTGACGTTGTAGAAGAGCGTGTTGGCCGAAATGCCGGCAAAGGCGCTGCCATTGTTTCCAGTGCCCGATGTATAGGCATAGAGAATCTCACTAAAGCCGTGGGGCCCCATATTGGCCGGCCCTGCAAGACCCGCAGGCACCACTGTCGCGATTGCCGTGAAACCGAGGATCGAGAGCGGCAGAATGAGAATGGCGAGCATCGCCATTTTCACTTCCTTGGCTTCGATCTTCTTGCCGAGATATTCCGGCGTGCGCCCGACCATAAGACCCGCAACGAACACCGCAACAATGGCAAAGAGCAGCATGCCATAGAGACCGGAACCTACACCGCCGAAGATGATTTCGCCCAGCTGGATGTTGAGCAGCGGAATCATGCCGCCCAAGGGCATCAGGCTGTCATGCATATTGTTGACGGCGCCGCAGGACGCATCCGTCGTGATGGTCGTAAAGAGCGCAGAATTGGCAATGCCGAAACGAACCTCTTTGCCTTCCATATTGCCGCCGGCCTGCACTGCGCTGGCCGTATAGTCGATGTGGAAGGGCAGAAGTGCGGGATTGCCGGGGGCCTCGGCCCAATAGACAGTCGCGGTGCCGGCCAGGAACAGCACGCCCATTACCGCGAAGATCGCCCAGCCCTGCCGTTGATCGCCGACCATGCGGCCAAAAACATTGGTGAGCGCTGCACCCAATGAAAAGATCAGGACAATCTGAACGAGATTGGTCAGCGCGTTCGGGTTCTCATAAGGGTGGGCGGAATTGGCGTTGAAAAAGCCGCCGCCATTGGTACCCAGCATCTTGATCACCTCTTGCGAGGCAACCGGTCCCATGCCGATGGTCTGCTTGGCGCCTTCGAGCGTCGTCGCATCGACATAGGCGCTCAAATTCTGCGGCACGCCCTGCCAGACGAAGAACAGGCCAACGACGATGGAAATCGGCAGCAGGATGTAAAGCGTGCAGCGGGTGAGATCGACCCAGAAATTGCCGATGGATTTTGTCGAACGCCGCGCAAAGCCGCGCACCAATGCCACCGCGAGCGCGATACCCGTCGCGGCGGATACGAAATTGTGCACCGTGAGCCCCGCCATCTGGACGAGGTAGCTCATGGTGGTTTCGGGCACATAGGATTGCCAGTTGGTATTGGTGACAAAGCTCATCGCCGTGTTGAAGGCGAGATCCTGGCTGACCCCGGAGAGCCCTTGGGGATTGAACGGCAGCACGTCTTGCAAACGCTGCAACGCGTAAAGCGAGAGAAATCCCGCCACACTGAATGCAAGCATTGCAACCCCATAGGTAACCCAATGCTGCTCTTCCTTCTCGTCAACCCCGCTGACGGCATAGAGCGCGCGCTCGATGGGGCGGAGCACCGGAGAAAGCAAAGTGCGCTCGCCATTGAAGACGCGTGTCATGTAGCCGCCAAGCGGTTTTGTGATCGCGATGACGATCGCGCAGTACAGCGCAATCTGAAGCCAACCGTTCATTGTCATGGGATGCGTTCCTCAAAACCGCTCGGGGCGGATCAGCGCATAAACCAGGTAGGCGAGCAGAGCGGCCGTGACCGATCCGGCGAGCGCATAGTCGAAGATCATGGGCTGAACCTCACAAGCGGTCGCATGCGACCGCGTACAGGATGGCGACGACAAAGAACGCGATGCCGGCGGCGACCAGGGTTACGTCAAACATGGCAGTCTCATCTCGTTTGTGGCGCGCGGCGCCGCCGGTTTGGTGAAAGTTCCGTCGCGCAAGGAAAAGAAATGGGCTGTTTGCGCATATAAATTCCATATCGAGTTGCGGCGCTTCCGCCACGGAATGAAAATGACCTTTGCGACAGCAGCTTAACGGTGCGCGTGCACTTTCCGGTCCAGCCGTTTGCGATAGGCGAGCGCCTGCCGCACAGGCGCGGTTTTCCGGTGGACCGTACCCCGCTTACCCACGAGGCTCGATGCACGGACGGCAATGAGCAGAGCGAAAAGCGAAATAGTAAGCACCGCAATCGGGATAATCATTGTGATCTCCATCTTCAGCTCAGAAGATCGTCAGGAGCCCGTATAAAATCCAGATCGGTTGGAATGCTGTTTTCTATATAAAACATATAGAGCAGCGGAGAGGGGCTGCATTGATCAGAATCAAATATGGGCTTTATCTAAGGACCGGAAGTGGGATCAGGCTGCCGCAATACCATAGTGGATCAGCAGCA
>DATARE010000429.1:0-7062 GCA_036264295.1 Micropepsaceae bacterium
GCACGTCGTACCCGAGGTCCTTGAGCTGAAGGACCGCGATATTGCGGACATGGGTATTGTCTTCGACCACCAGAATCGTGGCGTGGTCCGGCGGCGATTTTGGCTCTGCAGCGACTTCCTTCCGTACCACGGCCTTGCTGCCCGCTTGGGGCAAATAAAGCCGAACGGTCGTGCCGTGGCCCACTTCGCTATAGATTTTCACATGGCCTCTCGATTGCTTTGCAAAGCCATAGACCATGCTGAGGCCGAGGCCGGATCCCTTGCCCTCGCCTTTGGTGCTGAAGAAGGGTTCGAACACCCGATTGAGAACTTCGGCCGGAATGCCGGTACCGGTGTCGGACACCGCCAGCATGACGTAATCGCCCGGCGTGACTTCAGGGTTTTCCGTCTGATACTGCGCATCGAGATGCTTGTTCGCCGTCTCGATGGTCAAAACGCCGCCCATCGGCATCGCGTCGCGCGCATTGATGGACAGGTTGGTAAGGGCCGACTCCACCTGTGTTTGATCGGCGAGCGCTGGCGCAAGATCGTCGGCCAAATGCAGTTTGATCTTCACGCGTTCGCCGAGCGTGCGCCGCAACAGTTCGGCAGTGCCGGCGGCCACCTCGTTGAGCGAGAGAACCTTCGGTTCGAGCGTCTGCCGGCGCGAGAATGCCAGCAATTGACGCGTCAAATCGGCTCCACGAAGGCTTGCTTTCAACGCGTCTTCCGCCATTCCATGTGCCTTCGGGTTGGAACGGAGTTGCTCTTCGAGAAGATCGAGATTGCCGACAATGATCGCGAGAAGATTGTTGAAATCATGCGCGATCCCGCCGGTGAGTTGACCGACGGCTTCCATCTTTTGCGCCTGGACGAGTTGCGTGGAAGTTCTTTTCGCATCCTCGACATTGCGCTGAAACGCGTGCAACACCACCGACAATTGTCCGATTTCGTCCTTTCGCCCGGTGGGCAGAACAGGAGCAATCGGTTCCCCGCGGGTTGCTTGCAGGAGTGCGACGACCATCTGATTGATTGGACGAATAACCCGTCCGATCACGACCGAGAAGCTTTAGGCGCACAGCACGAGCGCGAACAGGAACACAATCGTTTGTACGATAATCCCATTGGTTGTGGTGCTGATAAGGTCCTCGACGTAGTTCCTCGTTTGCGCGATCGAGCGGTCTTTCAGCGCGCCAAGCGAATCGGACGCCTGCGTAGACAGTTCAAACCAGAGATCCGCGCTGATCGGATATTCCGCGCCGGCCTGCGCCTGCGGGACATCCATCATCGTCTGGATCATATCGCGCATGGTCGAATAATGGCTGCTGGCGTCGGTGTATACAGGGGCTATTAAGGGATAGAGACCACTCACATCCGCCAGATTGCGGCTCATAGCCCAACTTTCTTCGACGATTCCCCGCCCGCGCAGCAATTGGGACACCTGGTCGGGTGTGGGACTGGCGTTTTCGGCAATCAGCTCGCCCACAAGCGAGCGTTCGCGCCCGGTATAATCCGTAATGGTGCGAAGCAAATGTTTGAACCAAAGATGCTGGGTCACCACCGGATCGATGTTGACGAAATATTTGAGAAATCCGAACCAGGTGTCCTCGGTGTCCTGCATCGAGGCTCTCACCTCGGCGGACCAATGTTCGATCAGGAGAGGGCTGCGTTGTTGCTTTGGCAGATTCACCGCAGTGTCGATCTGCGGCCTCAGCATGTGAATCATCGACAGGTGGGAACCTATCTGGCTCCGCAACTTCGCGACTTCAGCAAATTCATACCGGTTGAGCGCCGTCATCGTGGCGCTCAGCGCTTTGTCGGCCGCTTGGCGGCTTTCGTTCAGGCGCGGCCGTAGATCGTCGATGGTGTCCGTGTCGACCGCCTGTAGCATCGACAGCGCGATGTCATGTTCGACGCTGAGCTTTTCGATCGCATCGAACAATTGATCGCTGGCGAGTGTGGCGTCTTTCAACGCCCTGATATCGGTCAAGCGGCGCCAATTGCTGTAAACGTCGCGCGCCGCCAACAGCGCAATGATCATGGTCAGCGCGCCGATGACCAGCAGAAGAACACGTCTTAAAGACAGGCTGGACGCGATCATAATTATCGCCCCGGAGCCGGCGCGCGAGCATTGCCCGCCAGTCTCAGCAGGCGATCCTCGACCTGCAGATTTGCGGCATTTATCGCGTCTGTATTGATCGATACGCCGATACGATTGGCGACCCTGGTAAATTCGATCATGCCGCCGGCCATGGCGAAATCCGGAAAATCGGCGACGGTCAGAACGCTTTTTCCGTTCAGCGTTTTTTGCAGCTCAGGCCAATTCGGCGCCTGGCTCGCGTGAACGAACAACAGCGAGCAATCGCCTATTTCTGTGGGTGCACGAATGATCTTGATTTCGATGACATGCTCATTGACCGTTCGCCCCGCCATCGGTTGGAGGCGCCCATCAAAGGGATCGCCGCCGAAAAGGCACACCTGGATCGGGCCGCCCGCGCGCAAATGTTCCGCCGGCCATTGGGTGTATTTCAAGAAATTGTAGAGCAGGCCGGCTTTGATTTGCTGTTCGATGAGCTGCAGGTTTTCCGCGGCGTAGCCCGGCGCCGTGAGAGCAATTGCGAGCACGAGCACAAATACGATGCCAGCCCAACGGCGCAACGAGCTCAGAGCAAGGCCTGCAAACGGCGAATTGCTGTGGGTCGCTCTGTTCACCTTGGCTTGGCCCGCTGGAAACATGCACCCGTCCTTTTCGAGGGCGCAAACCCGCACGTCAGAAACGCCGCCAACCTCCTGGGCGGCGGCGCGGGTGTTCGTCCTGATCGAGCTTCGGTTAAGAACGGTTAATAAAACCTTAAAATCACCAAGGCTGGGAACCGCCGCGGGCGCTAACCGGCGCTTGCGATGTGCGATTCGCCCCTATTCGCACCCAACTCGGCGACTTTGCGGGAACGATCGAACAACTCCCCCTTAAATTCCCCGCGAAGCATCTCCGCGATGGAGATCGCCTGAAAATCCGTCTCGGCATCGATCACGCGAGCCGCGATACAATTCCCAGACTTGTCATTCATGTGGAGTCGGTAGCTACGCATCGCCTGGCATCTCGCATGTCGCAAACGCGATGCGAATCTTAGTACGAAATTGTACCGAGCATTTGTCCGTCTGCATCTTTAAATTGTAGAGGGGGCGGTAGGAATTATCGATTTCTTAAGGAATGGGCGCCCGCAGCCGTGCCGGATCGTGACTAACGGCCGGCCGCGTATACGATCGCGTTCCGCCGCAGATCGCGCAAATAGCTTTTGGCGTAAAGCGACATGGCCTGCGCGAAGAGCTGCTGTTGAAGTTGTTCGCGCGACGGCAGCTCGAAAGTCCCCACCCGAGTCGGCACGGTATCGCAGCGCACAATCAGTTCCAGTCCCGCCGGCGAAAAGAACGGCTTCACGACTTCGCCCGGACCGGTCTTGGCGAGCGCGTCGCGCAATTCCGGATTTAAATCCTTCGGACTCATGGCCCCGAGTCGCTGGTGAAGGGTGCCCTGAAGCTGGCTGGCGATGTTGGGAAGATCGGCGCAACTTCGGATCTGTTGCTCCACATTGGCCGCCAACATCATGGCGCGGTCCTTCAGCATCGCATCGGGATTGGCCGGCAAAGGGATCAGGAAACGGTCGAGCGGCACGGGCGCGTTCGGGTCGGAAGCAGCGGCAGGCGTTTCCGCGGTCTTGGCTCCGGCTGGTTCCCGGCGGTCGCGCAACAACAGCACGTAATAGCCGCCTTCCGCCCGGATCGGTCCGGCGATTTGTCCCGGCTGAAGTCCGGAAATCGCGTGGTCCAGCTCGTCGGCCAGCTGCCCCTGAATGACCCAGCCAATATCGCCGCCATCCGCTGCCGAGGGCGATTGGCTGAACTGGCTGGCCACCGTTGCGAAAGACGCACCTTGCTTGGTCTGCTCGGCCATCTGCTCGGCGCTGCCGCGGACGGCGATCTCGTCTTCCGGCTTGTCCACGCCGAGATAGATTTCCGAAAGCAGGAATTGCGGCTTATCCGCACCCTGCTTCAGCCGGTCCATGGCTTCGGTCACCTGCTCATCCGTGATCATGATGTCCGGGCTGTAGCGCGCTGCCACCAGCTTCTGCCAAATGATCTGCGCGGTGATCTGTTGGCGGAACGTTGCCGGTGTGACTCCCGTTTGGCCGATTCGCATCAGGATCTGATCGACGCTGAGCTTGTTGTCCTGCGCTATGCTCTGAAGCGCCTTATCGACTTCGGCGCGGGTCGCATTGATCTTGTGCTTGTTTGCCTCCTGCAGCTCGATGACTTCGTCTTCGAGCGTGCGCAGAACCTGAGCGCGGATCTGCGGCAAGGTTTCGCCGGTCGGCCGCACGCCGGAGGTGGCGACGAACAGCGCCGTGCGCTGATCCAGATCGTAATTGGAAATGACGAATTCGTTGACCACGGCGGCAACACCGGTGGAATTCTGCGGCGGGGCGTTTTGGGCAAGCGCCGCCACGGGAGCAAACAGCGCCCCCGCCAAACTAAGCCCGCGCAGCAACCATCCTGTACAATTCGACACGACAACCATCTCCGGTTCACCAATGCGGTCGAGAGAACCTAGCGCCTTCCGGGGAGGCTGACGACTCTTGTTCCCCATTGTGGCTTCGCGCTAGCTTCTTTGCCTTGGGGCCGCATTCGAACGGTCCGGCAGGAAACCAGGACTTCAGCGGGGGAATCATGCGCAATTCGCATCGCCTTTTGGCTATTCTGCTTGCTGCATCCGCGATCACGGCCATGCTGAGTTCCCCTGCCACAGCGCAGGATTACGTTCCCGTCACGGACGCGACACTTAACAACCCTGACCCGGCCGATTGGCTGATGGTCAGCCGCACCTATAATGAGCAGCGCTTCAGCCCGCTCAATCAGATCAACAAAACGAATGTCGGCCAACTCAGAATGACCTGGGCGCGCGGGCTTCCGAACGGCACGCAGGAATCCACGCCCATCGTCTATCGCGGCGTGATGTATCTGTATGCGCCCGGCGCCAGCATCCAGGCGGTCGATGCGACCAATGGCGATTTGCTCTGGGAATATAAGCGCAATTATCCGCAGAACGTCCGGGGCACGGTGGCACGCGAAAAGAGCCTCGCAATCTACCAGGACATGGTCTATTTCGCGGCGCCGGACGGATTTCTGGTTGCCATCGATGCCAAGACCGGCAAACAGCGCTGGGAAAGCAAGCTCGACAACGGCGGCCAACAGGCCGGCGGTCTTTTGGTCGCGGACGGCAAGGTGATCTCGAACCGCACCTGCGAGCAGGGCAAGCGCGAGAACTGTTTCATCGCCGCGAACGACGCGATGACGGGAAAACTGGTGTGGAAATTCTACACCACGGCGGCGCCTGGCGAACCCGGTGGCGACAGTTGGGGCGATGTTCCGGTAGAGGCGCGTGCCGCCGGTCCGTGGGGCCAGGTGGGTTCCTATGATCCGGTGCGCAAGATTCTTTACTGGAGCGTGGCCAACCCCAACCCCTATACGCGATTGATGCGCCATGGCGCAGCGGGCGCGGTGTCGAACACCGCACCGTCCGATCTTTACAGCAACTCGACTCTCGCGCTCAGCGTCGAGACGGGGAAGCTCAACTGGTACTACCAGGAGCTGCCCGGCGACGATTGGGATGCCGACCACAATCACGAGCGCATCCTGATCCATACCCGCGTCAGCCCCGATCCCAAGCATGTGCGGTGGATCAACCCCGCCATCACACCGGGAAGCGAGCACGACATCATCCTGACCTCCGCCGAGGGCGGCGGCATGTTCGCGCTCGATCAGACGAACGGCCAATTTCTATGGGCACGGCCCTTCCCCTATGACGATCCGAACATCAACATGAACGGCATCGACGTGAAGACCGGCCAGACGCAGATCAATTTCGACAAGGTCTTCAAGAAGGACGGCGACCACATCATCGGCTGCTATCACAACACCCGTGCGATCATGCAGACGTCCTATAATCCGCAGAACAATTCGCTTTACGTGCCGTTTCACGATCAATGCCTGTCGATGACCGCCAATGTCGAAAGCCCCAATGGCTATGGTCCGCGTTCGGGTGTGATCCGCCCTGGTTCCGATCCCAACAAATATATGAATATCGGCAAGATCAACGCCGCGACCGGCGAGATGAAAGTGATCTATTCGCAGCCGCAGGGCACCAACGGATCTTTGGTGACAACCGCTGGCGGGCTCGTGTTCTTCGGCGATCTAAACCGCCGTGTCCGCGCCCTCGATGCCGATGACGGCAAGGTGCTTTGGGAATCGGTGGTCGGCGGCATGGTAATGGTGAGCACCATCACCTACGCCGTGAACGGCAAGCAATATGTGATGATGTTCACGGGCGAAGGCCAATCCCTGACCACCAACGTGCTTGCGCTGACGACCAAGGTGATGGCGCCAGCAGTGCGCGGCGCAAGCGGGATTTGGGTTTTCGCCCTGCCTTGAAGAACGGCCAAACCGCGCCGCCGGTCTGCTCTCGTTTCCTTGCCGCCGCCGTCGATACAAACCGATTTTGCGGGCAACTCCGGATGGAACAGATTGGGAAATTGACAAAAAGTACGGCTAAGCAGTAGTATGATTGATGGCGAATTCGAATGGGACGACGCCAAAGCTTCGTGGAATTTCCGCGACCACGGCGTGACCTTCAAAATGGCTTGCGGTGTGTTTCGCGATCCCTTTGCTCTTGATTGGCTTGATGGACGCGAGAATTACGGCGAGGACCGCTATGTGGCGGTCGGCATGACGCAAAATCGCTTGCTCTATGTCGCCTACACAATACGCGGGGAGCGGATAAGAATTATTTCGGCACGAGGAGCCGAACCTCATGAACAACGAAGATACCACGAAGAAAATCAATTCTGATGATCAGGCCTGGAGCCAGTTCGGGGCTATGACAGAAGCAGAGCGTCACGCGGCCGCCCTTCGCGATCCTGACGCACAGCCCGTGACGGCCGAAAACGAACAGCGCATGCGGCGCACGCCGCAAGTGCGGGTGATCCGCCGCGCATTGCGGATGTCACAGGAAGAATTTGCGGCGAAATT
>DATARE010000464.1:0-3162 GCA_036264295.1 Micropepsaceae bacterium
ACCGCCGAAATGCGTGTGCGAGCCAAGGACGAAGCCCATCGAGACGTTGCACGTCGTCGACCGCAAAGGAGCGCACGCCGCGTGGACGCGTGAGGCTAACGAATCCAATCGTCCGGCCGCCATCGCCGATCATCGCGTCCAAAAGCCAGCAAGAACCGAGCGGCGCCTCTATTTCCCGGTAATAGCCACTTTGCAGGTAACTGCCGCCCTGCCGGTGCAATGCCCAACCGATGGCCACGGCGCGGACCCCCGGGACCCACAGAGACATGAGGGACGTTGGATCATCCATGAACTGCCATAAGCGCTCGCGGAAGATCGCGGAGCTCGCAGGATTTTCGGAGTAGCCGGTGGTGATCGTGGCATCTGGCGCAACAAGAGCCAGGCGTGTCCCGTCATGGGGAATGATTTCGTGCAGCACCGGCACGACCGCGACCATCGCGCTCTCGGGCGGCAGCCCGAGGCAGCACAAAGCCTTGAGATGCTCGACCGCTCCCATCGGTGCCTCCCCCTGGCGTTGGCGCTACGGTGGCTTGTACTGTCCAAAACAATAGCAGCCTTCGCGCCCCCTGAACAGGGGCCTGGCGGATGTGGGATCGAATCGCTACGAACGAGCGGTGATTGCTAACGAAAAAAATCATCTGATCAAGTTGCCGCCGAGCGACGCGGCGACGGGTTCGTTTCGCACAGCGAGCGCGATGGCGGCGGCAATATCCGCGCGGACACCCCCTAAACAGGGGGTGCGGGAATGAACTGAACCACTTAAAATATTGGCATTTAGAGCATGAAGCAATTTTTCCCCGTTGCCAGTCAGTCTCCAGGGCTGGCAACGGGGGCGTTGTTTCCAGTTACCCGCGATTGCCGAGGTTACGATCATGATCACGAGGTTTAGATCCCGCGACGCAGCCTGGGCGGCGGCAAAGAAATTGTCCGGTCTGGTTCCCGGCCATGATTACGAAGCATGGCCAGATCGGGGCTACTGCGTTCTCGTCATGCGTTATCTTGATGATGACGGCCATCTCCGTTTCAAATTTGTGGGGCCCGCGGACCGCTTAACCAAAAAGCATAATATGCGAGAAAAAACCCGGCCCCAGAGAATCCTCAGGTCTCACGCAAGCCCGAACCACCCCGCCGCAATTCGCAAGTACGACCCGTGCCAACAACATCGGTGTCGGTGGTGACGAAAGCGCCCGACGACACCGCCGGGTCTATGTCGAAGCGATGCAGCAATAATGACGTGCCCCGCTCAAGCGTTTTCCGGCCAGCGCAGCCGCCATGTTTTTAATCCAGAGCGCGGGTTCACACCTTCCGCGGTCTTGGTAAATCCTTCCCGCGCGTAAAACGCTAGTGCGCGCGCATTGTCCTGATTAACATCGAGAACGAGACCGTTCGGCGAAATCCGCCGTGCCGCGTTAAGGAGGAGCTTTGCCGCGCCGGTTCCTTTCGCCTCGGGCGCGATGGCGAGTTGGTCGAGATAGGCGTTTGCCGGATCGAAGGTCACGAAGCCGAGGAGCCGGTTTAAGCCATCAAAAGCGCAGATAGTGATCGCTCCGTCCGCCTCCAGCGCCCGCAGATGGTCGAGAAACCACGGCCGCCGCGCCTCGAAATCGATGTCCGGCATGGCCTCCTGCCAGCTCGCCATCCAAAGATCAGCAACGCTCGCGCAATCGGCATCGGCTCGATCCCGCAGGTGCAATTCTGCAATTTTTGAAGAGCGCCGCGCCAAGTTAGTTAAGACTAAGGGGTGTCATGAAGATGTATGGACCGGAGAGATTTTCGCGGCATTGGCCGGGAGGCGCAAGTAAGCGGTCGACCCGGCGCACCGCAAACTTTGGTGCGCTTCGTCCTGTTTTTCGTCCAGCCAGATTTTCGTTCCGAGCTCGCGGGGAAGCCGAAACGATAGCACCAACGGCATCCCCTGAACAGGGGGTGCGCGACACGGGATGGCACTGCTAACTTCTCGGCATGCGCCCGCGTTAGGACGAGATGGAGAAGCCTTATACCCATGCACAACGCCCGGACAGAGCGAGAGGAAGCATGATAGAGGCGCTTCGCGCACGCCGTACGCGCCTAACGGCCGACGGGCGATTAGTTGGCAGGTGCGGACAGGTAATGTTGGAGTGGACCACGCCGACCGGAAAGTATAGACGTCTTTAGACAGGCACGCAAAGTGTGATCCCAATCCGGTCGGGGAGCAGCGAAGGTCATAATTTCTCAAATGTTATGGGGAGACCGTCATGAACACGATAATCAATTACGACGGTGGTATCACGACCTGTCCAAATCAGCTCGCGTTTCCCACGACCGTCGGAGAAATACAATCGATCTTGCGGGATCGGAGCCGTTACCCGAGTCCGGTCCGCGCGAAGGGCAGCTATCATTCCCTTACGCCATGCGTCTCCACGGAGGGCACCATCATCGATATGTCTCGCATGAATCGGATTCTGCGAATCGATACAGAAAGGATGACGTTGACGGCGGAAGCCGGTTTGCAGTTCATTGACGCATCAAAAGCACTGCGCGTCAAAGGATTGCAGTTCATCACAAACATCGAAATCGGAAATATGACACTGGCGTCCGCGGCGTGTTGCCACTCCAGGGATGCGCTGGACGGCGTTGAGTTCGGACAAGTAAGCTCCTACGTCACGGAAATAAAGTGGGTGACTCCGGACGGCCAACGCGAGGAGCCATCCGAGACGGATAATCCGATATGCTGCGTTTGATGCGCTCGAGCTATGGTTTGGCTGGGGTCATTTACGAAGTGACGTTTCGCATCAAACCGCTAGAAGCGATTCACTTCAGCTATCTCCCGCGCCCAATCGACGAGCTCACAGAACAGGAGGTCGATCACATCATCGATTCGTCGGAAGGCCTGACCTGCTGGACTCTTGGTAAGAAGGCGCATTTTCAAATGCGCAAGCGCATTCCAAAAGTCGGATTGGCCGGGCCGCTTTTCGCGGCCATAAGGCGCAAATTGTGGAACGACGTCGCGGCACGTGCCGGACGATTCATTGATCTCCATGTGCCAAACAAAACTCTCAGAAAACTGACGCTTGACGGATGGTTCTCTGGCAACAGATTGACCTACTCGGCCCTTCACCTCACCGGAGGCTTTTGTGTGCGCGCTCGCCGCTTCAGCGCTCTCCGGCTTTCGAGATTGTCGCC